>NZ_JBHTMX010000314.1:0-2102 GCF_042679725.1 Methylopila musalis | reverse complement strand
CGCGCCGGCGGCGCGGGGCGGCCTGAGCGCCGCTCACGGCGTCGGCGGACCGGCCGGCGGCTCCCGCGTCACCCGCTCCCGCGTGATGAGATAGAGCCCGGAGGCGATCACGATCGCCGCGCCCGACAGGGTCCAGAGGCCGGGCACGTCGCCGAACACCAGATAGCCCATGGTGATCATGCCCACGAGCTGGGCGTAGATGAAGGGCGCGAGGATCGCCGCCGGCGCGAGCCGGTAGGCCGCGATCAGCAGACCGTGCCCGATCCCGCCGAACGCCCCCACCGCCGCCAGCGCCAGCCAGTCGAGGCCCGTGGGCCATGTCCAGAAGAACGGGACGATGGGCGTGGTGACGACCACGCCCACGAGGCCGGAGAAGAACAGCGTGGTCGTGGTGGGATCGTGGGCCGCGAGCACCCGCGTCGCGATCAGGTAGAGCGCGTAGGCGACGCAGCCGAGGAAGGCCACCAGCGCCGCCGGATGCAGCCCGCCGAAGCCCGGCCGCGTCACCACCAGCACCCCGAGGAAGCCGACCAGAATGGCCGCGAACCGCTTCGGCCCCACCCATTCGCCCAGCATCGGTCCCGCCAGCACCGCCACCATCAGGGGGGTTGCGAAGGTGATGCTCATGGTCTCGTCGAGCTGCAGGTAGATCAGCGCGAAGAAGTTGCAGGCCGTCACCATGATCAGCAGCATCGCCCGGCCGATCTGCAGCTTGGGGCGGCGGCTGCGGATGAGCCCCGGCGTGTTCCACGGGTTCACGAAGGGCAGCATCAGCAGGAAGTGGAACACGTAGCGCGCCCACACCACCTGCATGGTGTGCATGTGGCCGTTGAGCGCCTTGGCGGTGGCGTCGAGCCCGCAGAAGCAGGTGAGCGCCAGCAGCAGCAGCCCGACGCCCTTCAGGCGCTGGGCGCGGGCGGCGTCGGTCAGCGCGTCCAGATTGCCGCGACGGAGCGAACCCTCAGCCATGACGGCGCGGCCTCATCGCCGCCCGCGCTCCGGTCGGGGCAGGAACGCGGGAAGGAATCACGGCGGCTCCTGAAGGCTTGCGAACGAGCGGGCGGGGAAACGGGCGGGACGGCGAAGGAGACGCCGCGTGTGGCGCCGAAGCGGGTCGAGAACAAGGCGCCAGCCATGCGCCTCGCGAATGTCCGCCGGTCAGTCGTCGAGATCGTCCGGGGCGTCGTCGGCGTCGAGCCGGCCGCCGAGGTTCTTGCCGAGCTTGCGCAGCAGCTTCCGCAGCCGCTTGCGGTCCTTGCCGTCGAGCCCGTCGGCGGCCTCGGTCTCCAGCACGCCCCACACGCCCTCGACGGCCTCGGCGCGGCGGCGGCCCTCCTCGGTCAGCTCCACCTTCACCACCCGTCCGTCGCCGGCCGCGACCCGCCGCTCCACCAGCCCCTGGGCCGCGAGCCGCGCCACCGTCTTGGAGGCGGTCGGCGGGCGCACGCGCAGCAGATCGGCGAGATCGCCCATGGTGCGGCCGCCCTCCGCGGCGAGCAGTGTCAGCACCTGCTCCTGTCCGGGGAACAGTCCGAGCTCGTTCAGAAGCTGGGCGTTGCGCGCGCGATGCAGCCGCGCCGCATGCACCAGCGCGTAGCCCACGGTCTTGGCGTAAGGATTTTTCGTCATCGCGATGTCCCTGGCGAACGCCGGCTAAACTCTATGGGTAAGAAATCGCCCGGCGTCGAGCCGAAAATCCTTTCCTCGATCCATGGATTTGCAGCGCCGGCTAAGGTTTCGTCGTGCGAGCCGGCGCGCTAGACTTGGACTCATGACGCTTCTCATCACCGCGTTCGGAGAGTTCGACGGCGGCTGGAACGCCTCCGAGCGGCTGCTGACGCAGCTGGAGGCCGATCGGGCGCGCCTTAAGGCCCTGTGGCGGGCGCCGGTCGCCTTCGCGCGCTTCACCGTCGACACCGAGAGCATCGGCGCCCAGCTGGACGCCGCGCTCGACGCCGTCCGCCCGTCGCACCTGCTGCTCATGGGTCAGGCCACCGACCGGGACGGCTTCACGCTGGAGCGCGTGGCCCGCAACGACCGGACGCTCCGGGCGCCGGACGTCCACGGCCGCACCGGCGCGCTCGGGCCGGCGCAGCCCGACG
>NZ_JBHTMX010000313.1:0-2134 GCF_042679725.1 Methylopila musalis | reverse complement strand
TGCGGTCGCCGCCTCGTGGTCGAGCACCAGCAGCAGGCCTTCGAGCGCGCGGATGTCGTCGGTCAGCGCCCGGTAGCGCTCGGCGGCGCGCGCTTGTCGGCGCAGGCTCTCCGCCCGTCCGCCGAGCTGGCCCAGCACGTCCTCCACCCGGGCGAGGTGCTGCTCGGCGCCGGCGCGCCGCTCGACGGCGTCGCGCCGGCGGGCGTGCAGGCCGGCGATGCCGGCGGCTTCCTCCAGGATGCGGCGGCGCTGCTCGGGCCGGGCGTTGATGATCTCGCCCACGCGGCCCTGTCCCACCAGCGAGGGCGAGCGCGGGCCGGAGGAGGCGTCCGCGAACAGCAGCTGCACGTCGCGGGCGCGCACCTCGCGGCCATTGATGCGGTAGGTGGAGCCGAGCCCGCGGGCGATGCGGCGGCTGACCTCGATCTCGTCGGCGCCGTTGAACGGTTCCGGCGCGCGGCGGTCGGAATTGTCGAGGGTGAGGACGACTTCGGCGTGGTTGCGGGCGGGGCGCGAGCCGCCGCCGGCGAAGATCACGTCCTCCATGCCCGAGGCGCGCAGGGACTTGAACGAGCTTTCGCCCATCACCCAGCGCAGCGCCTCGACCAGATTGGACTTGCCGCAGCCGTTCGGGCCGACGACGCCGGTGAGCCCCGGCTCGATCGGGGCTTCGGTTGCGTCCACGAAGGTCTTGAAGCCGGCGACGCGCAGCTTGACGAAGTTCATCGCCGCGCGACCCGCCCGCGGCGATGAACTCGGCCCGAAGGATCAAAACCTGCCTGGAGAAGGCCGGAGCACGCCATTTGAGCTCCCGTCATGCCCGCGCCGAGCACGGGTGCCCACGATGTTTGCGCGGAACGACAGCTTGAGCGTTCACGCCGTGGACGCCCGAGACGCGCTCGGGCGTGACGTCGGGTGAAAGGTCGAGGCCGAGGCTCAGGCCTTGAGCAGCGGCTCCAGGATCTTCTCCAGATCGTCGAACTTGATCGCGCCGCGGTAGATCTTGCCGTTGATGAAGAAGGTGGGGGTCGAGTTCACGCCGAACTTCTCGGCGCCGCGCTGGCGCACCCAGTTCACTCCGTCGAGCATCTCCTGATTCGTCAGGCAGGCCTCGAAGCTCTCCTGCGTGAAGCCGAACTGCTTCGTCAGGGTCTGCAGGCCGGTGACGGGATCGTTGGAGTAGGCCCATTCCTTCTGGCGGGCGAACAGCGCGTCCACCACGGCGAAGTACTTATCGTCGCCGGCGCAGCGGGCGATCATGAAGCCGGCGGCGGCGATCGGGTCCAGCGGGAACTCCCGGAGCACGAACCGGACCTTGCCGGAGTCGATGTACTTCTCCTTGAGCTTCGGGAAGGTCTCGTTGGCGAAGGTGGCGCAGTGCCCGCAGGTCATCGAGGCGTATTCGATGATGGTGACGGGGGCATCGTCCTTGCCTTCCGCCTTCTCGCCCAGCGGGCCGGCGACCGCGAGCTCCTCCGTCGAGGGGGCCTGCGCCAGCGCCTGCGACACGAACCCCGCGCGCGGATCGATGAGAAGCGCCGCGGCCGCGGCGGTGAGGCCGAGAGCGGCGGCGGATTCGAGGAAGCGGCGGCGGGTGAGGGTCACGGTTGTTCTAATCCTAAGAGCTCATGCGCTGCTTGAAGGCGGGGCCTGTCGCGCCGTGTCTGCGGCGCGCAAGGTCGGCCTGTCATCAACTAATCGCAAGCGGAATGTGGCGCCAGCATGCCCGCGGCCTTCGTCGCGGCTCACGCTCGCGTGACGCGGGAGCGGGCGAGCACCGCCTCGCCGAGACGCGTCAGCGCGTCGCAGAGCGCGGTCTCCTCCACACCGGCGGTGGCGGCCCGCACGGCGGCGCGCTCCGTGGGAGTGGCGGGCGGCGGCGCGGGCGGCCTCGGTGGCGTCGATCGCGGGAGCGGGCGCGGTGTCGGTGCGGGGCGCGGCGTAGATCTGGGCCGCGCCGAAATCCTCCATGCGCTCCAGCAGCCGGTCGAGCGTCAGGCGAACGGCCTCCAGCGTGTCGGAGGTGCGGCGGTCGCTGCGGGTGGCGACGTCGCGCAGGCCCGCCAGAACCTCGGCGAGTTCGGCCGGATCGACGCCCGATCCGCCGGACTGAGGCGCGGCGTCGCGCACGGCG
>NZ_JBHTMX010000312.1:0-2139 GCF_042679725.1 Methylopila musalis | reverse complement strand
CGGGGACGGCGGCGCTTGCGCTCGACGCCGCAGATCGCGCGGCGCTCGCCGCCCGCGCCCGCGCCCGCGCCGTCGCCCGCTTCGGGCTGGAGGCGATGACCGAGGCCACGCTTCTGGCGTATTCCCGCCTGCTCTCGGGTTGGAACCGTTGACTTTCCGCGGGTTTGTCACGATCTTGGGGCCAATCGTCGGCGGGCGTCCCGTCAGCGTCGCCGCCTCGTGCAGTTCACGGGGCTTTCGTCGTTGGACGCCGTCGCCGACCCGTGAAACGTCAAGAGGAGAATGCCGCCATTCGTCGTCCCATGAGGCCTGTCGCGCCGGTCCAGAAGGAAGGACCCCGCGTTAACAAGGAAATCCGCGTCCTCGAGGTTCAGCTCATCGGAGCGGACGGGCAGAATCTCGGACCGACCAAGATCAATGACGCGCTCCAGGCCGCGGAAGATGCGGGGCTCGATCTCGTGGAGATCGCTCCGAACTCGGTCCCGCCTGTCTGCAAGCTGCTCGACTACGGCAAGTTCAAATACGTGTCGCAGAAGAAGGCGGCCGAGGCTCGCAAGAACCAGAAGATCGTCGAAGTCAAAGAGATCAAGATGCGTCCGAACATCGACGATCACGACTACGACGTGAAGATGCGGGCCATGCTCCGCTTCTTCGAGGAAGGCGACAAGGTCAAGGTCACGCTGCGCTTCCGCGGCCGCGAGATGGCGCATCAGGACCTGGGCCTGAAGCTGCTGGTCAAGGTGCGCGAGGAAGTCGCCGAGATCGCCAAGGTCGAGAGCGACCCCTCGCTCGAAGGCCGGCAGATGACCATGGTGCTCGCGCCGCGGTGATCCCGCCGCGGGCGGCCCCGCCCCCGCTCCCTTTTCTGCCGCGCCCCGTCGCCCCTGGCGGCGGGGCGGCCGCGTCGCAGAAGTTGCCTGTTCCGGACTTTGACGGTACTGCTTCGAAACGTCGCGGTTGACGCGGGGCTTCGACGCTGGCTCGCGTGCGTAAGGAGACGTTGATGCAGCCGACCACGGACTCGGCGGCCGCCGGGCCGGAGAGCGTTCCCTCCGGGGACATGACCCTGCTGATCGTCGACGATGACCGCGCCTTCGTGCAGCGTCTCGGACGCGCCATGGAGGCCCGCGGCTACACGGTGACCGTGGCGGAATCGATCCGCGAGGGCCTCGACTGCGTCGAGCGCTCGGCGCCCGCCTTCGCGGTGGTGGACATGCGGCTCGGCGACGGCTCCGGGCTCGACGTGATCTCCGCGCTGAAGTCCCGCCGCGCCGACGCCCGCGGCATCGTGCTCACCGGCTACGGCAACATCGCGACCGCGGTGACCGCGGTGAAGATGGGCGCGGTGGACTATCTGGCGAAGCCCGCCGACGCGGACGAGATCCACAGCGCGCTGACCGCCGGTGAAAGCAAGCCCGAACCGCCCGAGAACCCCATGTCCGCCGACCGGGTCCGCTGGGAGCACATCCAGCGCGTCTACGAGCTCTGCGGCCGCAACGTCTCGGAAACGGCCCGCCGCCTCAACATGCACCGCCGCACCCTGCAGCGCATCCTCGCCAAGCGCGCCCCGCGCTGACGCGCGGGCGTATGGACGGGGGCCAGGTTGTGGACTCGGGCTTCGATGGCCGCCGGGCGTGACGACGCTCGGGGCTGACGCCGGATCAGCATTGAGCGACCGGTCGACGCCCCCCTCACCCGTCATGCCCGAGCGTGTCTCGGGCATCCACGACTTCAGACGCGCTCCGACGCTCAACCCGCAAAATCGTGGATGCCCGCGCGAAGGCGCGGGCATGACGGCGCGGGAGCCAAGGCGCCTCACACGGCGCCCCGCTCCCGCTGGCCGGCTCTTACAGATTCAGGTTCATCGGCAGCGCGCGGCGCGGCGGTGAGCGGCCGGGGGCGTGACGCGACAGCTGGCGCACGCTCGGGGCTGACGCCGGATCAGCATTGAGTGTCCGGCCGACACCCCCTCAACCGTCATGCCCGAGCTTGCCTCGGGCATCCACGACTGCTGACGCGCTCCGACGTTCCCCTCGCAAAGTCGTGGATTGCATGTTTGCGTAGTCCGTCCCTGGTGTTGGGATGGGGGACGCCGGCGGGACATCGAGACGTGGATGGGTCTTGTCGACCGCGGGTATC
>NZ_JBHTMX010000311.1:0-2166 GCF_042679725.1 Methylopila musalis | reverse complement strand
CGCTGGTGGCGGCGTGGCCGCAGGCGCGGATCGACGTGGCGGTCGCTGCGATCGGCTGGCGGCTGGCGGAGCCCGAGACCGCGCGCCGCCTCACCGAACGGGCCTGCGCCGAGACCGGCTTCGGCGCGCCGGACGATTCCCGCGCGCAGCTTCTGCGCCGGGTCCACGGCGTGCTGAACGACCTGCATGGCGTGACCACGCTCGGCCTGTTCGACGCCGACCCCGCCCGCGGCCTGCGCCGCTACGCCAAGCCCATCGGCGTGATCGGCGTGATGACGCCCGCGACCGCGCCGCTGTCGGCCATCGCCGTCAACGCCCTCAACGCGGTGAAGACGCGCAACGCCGCCATTTTCTGCCCGAACCCCGGCGTGCGCGAGGCCGCGCGCGAGGCGGTCGAGGTCATCCGCGCCGCGCTCGCCGAGGCGGGCGCGCCCGTGGACCTGATCCAGATCGTGGACGGGCCCGACCGGTTCGCGGCGCGGGAGCTCGCCGAATCCGTCGATCTGGTGATGGCGACAGGCGGCGCGGACACCGTGCGGCGCGTCACCTCCGCCGGACGCCCCGCTTACGCCGCCGGCCCCGGCAACGCGGTGGTGGTGATCGACGAAACCGCCGATCTCGCCCGCGCGGCGGACGCGGTGATGGCGGGCAAGACCTTCGACAACGGCACCTCCTGCTCGTCCGAAAGCTGCCTCGTGGTGGAGACCTCCCGGGAGGCGGCGCTGCGCGCGGCGATCGCGGAGCGCGGGGCCTACGTCTGCGACGCGGCCGAGGGGCTGCGCCTGCGCCGCGCCGTGTGGCCGGACGGTCGGCTGGCGCGGGCGGTGGTCGGCCGCCCCGCCACGAAGATCGCGGCGCTCGCGCGCATCCGGGCCCCAAAGGGGACGCGCGCGCTGGTCGCCGCCCTCGCCGAGCCGCTGGAGAACGATCCGCTCTGCGGCGAGAAGCTGTCGCCGGTGCTCGGCCTGATCGCCTATTCCGGCTTCGACGAGGCGGTGGCGCTGACGCGCCGGCTGACCACCATCTCCGGCCGCGGCCACAGCTGCGGCGTCCACACCGCGATCCCTGACCGGGTGGAGCGGCTGGCCGAGGCGGTCGAGGTGAGCCGCGTCATGGTCAACCAGTCCACCGGCTTCGGAAACAGCGGCGACGCCGGCAACGGCATGCCCTTCACCACCACCATCGCCTGCGGCTCCTGGGGCCGCGGCGCCACCAACGAAAACGTCCACTGGCGGCATTTCCTGAACTACACGTGGGTCTCCGAGCCAATCGCGCGCCCCTGGCTCGGCATGGAAGAACTCGCCGCGCCTTACCTCGCCACGCGGGTAGCGACCGAGGGCTGAGAGCTCGCATCGCCCTCTTCCTTGTCCCGGCCTTGAGCCGGGACCCAGAAACTCTGGCGTCTCCGGACAGAACGCGACATCCGGGACGCTCAATGCTCAGGCGTCGGCGTGTCTGGGTCCCGGCTCGGAGGCCGGGACAAGAAAGGGGGCTCCACGGCTCCGGACGCATGACGACGGAGCAGCACGCACGGCACCTACCCTTGTCCCGGCCTTGAGCCGGGACCCAGAAACGTCGGCGCATAAGGATGAGCCACTTCGTCCGATGTGCCCCTTCTGGAGACCTCAGCGTTTCTGGGTCCCGGCTCAAGGCCGGGACAAGGAAAGGCGGCGCTCGCTGTTCGATTGCCCTCCGCGCGCCGCCCTCCCATGATCGGGCGATCCGCCCCTCCGACCGAGGCCGCATGCGTTCGTCGTCTCCCTGGCCTCCCACGCTCACGACCGAGGGCGGCCCGCTCTATCAGCAGATCGTCGCCGCGCTCGACGCCGCCACGCGGGACGGGAGCTTGCGGGCGGGCGACCGCCTGCCGCCTCAGCTGCCGCTGGCGGAGGCGCTCGGCGTCGATCTCACCACCGTCACCCGCGCCTATGCGGAGGCGCGCCGGCGCGGGCTGATCGACGCCGTGACCGGGCGCGGCTCGTTCATCGCGCCCCGGCCGGAGCCCGCAGGGCCGGCGCTCGACCTCAGCATGAACATCCCGCCCGCGCCGCGCGGGGTGCGCCTTAGCGAAACCATCGCCCGGGGCGTCGCTGAGATCGCCGCCCGCGCCAGCATGGACGCGCTGATGTCCTATCATCCGGGCGCGGGCGCCTCCGCCGACCGCGC
>NZ_JBHTMX010000310.1:0-2180 GCF_042679725.1 Methylopila musalis | reverse complement strand
GGATCGGCCTCGAACAGCGGCGCGCCGTTCGGCCCGTCCAGCATGGCGGCGACCGCCGCGCGCTTCCAGCGGGTGACGCCGCAGCCGACCGAGCGCCGCGCCGTGCGGGCGCGGTGGCGCAGCAGGTCGGAGGCGATCTCCATGGCGCGTTCGGGCGAAATGATTCGGCGATCAAAAGGGTCGAGCCACACGATCCCGGGCGCGGCGGGGTCGAAATCCGCCTCCATCCGCAGCTCGCCGGGCGGGGCCTGCCGAAGCAGATTGTCGCGGGCGCCGGCGAGGTCGGAGGAGGCGTCCGGCGCGAAACCTGCGGTTGCGCCCTCCACCCGATAGCCGAGCGGGCGTCCGGCGGCCTCTAGAACCGCGAGGCGCAGCGGCGCGGGCGCGAATCGCACCACGGGCGTTTCTGTTGCGGTTGCGAAGGTTTCGGCTTCGCTTTCGAGGGGGTCGCCGGGTGTGGTCGCGACCAGCGCGAAGGCCTCGGACGCCTTCGGATGAAGCTCCGCCGCCCGCCCGAGCACAGCCTCCACGTCGGCGCGTCGACCGGCCAAACGCTCGGAGATGATTGCCACTCTCGGGGGCGTGTGTTTCAATCCGCGCATCCGGTTGATAAGTGACAGGCCATCTTCAAGCGCTATCGGCGTCTCGCCGGCGTGGCAATGGCTCATAAAACTCAATCGTCACGCCGCGGCCTTATTCGCTGCCGCAGCATGCCGGACTGGGGCTGAAAGACGAAATGGCGGCGGTCCGGCTCCCGGACGAGACCGTCTTGGGCGATGGATGAACAACCGCGGCGAGCACACCGCACGGCCCGGCCGGACATTCCTGTTCCTGCAGGGGCTCGCGTCGCCGTTCTTCCGCCGGCTCGGGCGTACGCTCGCGCGGAAGGGCTACGGCGTCGAACGCATCAATCTCAATCTGGGCGACCGCCTGTTCTGGTCGGTCGGCGGCGCGCACGACTATCGCGGCCGCTACGAGGACTGGCGCGGCTATCTCGCGCGCTTCATGGACGAGCGCGGCGTCACCGATCTGGTGCTGTTCGGTGACGGGCGGCCCTATCACCGGGTGGCGATCGCCACCGCGCAGCTGCGCGGCGTTTCGGTGCACGTGTTCGAGGAAGGCTACATCCGGCCGGACTGGATCACCATGGAGCCGGGCGGCGTGAACGGCTTCTCCAGCCTGCCGCGCGATCCGGACAGCATCCGCGCGCTGGCGGCGGCCGCGCCCGACGCGCCGGTCCCGGCGCACATCCGCGGCGACATGCGCACCCGCACCCTGTGGGACGTGGTCTACAACTCCGCCAACACCTTCTTCCCCTACCTCTATCCCGGCTACCGGCGCTACCGCCCGCACCACCCTTACGTGGAGTACGCGGGCTGGCTCGGCCGCATCGTGCGCGGCAAGGCGGAGGCCCGGCGCGCGAGCGCGGCGCAGGACGACCTGCTGCGGACGGACGCGCCCTATTTCATTCTGCCGCTGCAGCTCGACAGCGACTACCAGATCCGCATCCACTCGCCGTTCAGCGCCATGACCGAGGTGGTGAACCTGGTGGCGCGCTCCTTCGCGGCCCATGCGCCGGCGGACGCGCGGCTGGTGGTGAAGCTGCATCCGCTCGACAACGGGCTGGTGAACCGCCGCCGCGTCACCGCCCAGACGGCCAAGCGCACCGGGCTCGGCGACCGGCTGGTGTTCATCGACGGCGGCGACATGCCGGCGCTGCTGGAGCGCGCCCGCGGCGTGGTGGTGGTGAACAGCACCGTGGGCACCCAGTCCATCGACATGGGGCGGCCCACCATCGCGCTGGGACAGGCGATCTACGACATGCCGGGCCTCACCCATCAGGGCTCGCTGGAGTCGTTCTGGAGCGCGCCCGAGGCGCCGGATCCGGACTTCGCCCGCGACTTCCGCAAGGTGGTCATCGCCCGCACCCAGCTCAACGGCGGGTTCTACTCGCGGGAATCGGTCGAGATCGCGGTCGCGAACGTGCTGTCCCGCCTGCAGGAGCTGGCGCCGCTGTCCGGCCGGCGGCCGGTCGCGCTGCAATGGGGCGCCCCCGTGATGGATGAGGCGGCTCCGGCGCCCGCGCCCGGCGAGTGAGCGCCAGTCCCTACAGGTCCGTGGTCATCACGGGCGGCGGCCGGGGCATCGGCGCGGCGCTCGCCCGCGCCTGCGCAGGCGAG
>NZ_JBHTMX010000309.1:0-2194 GCF_042679725.1 Methylopila musalis | reverse complement strand
GCGCGGCCGTCCCGCGCCACCGCGCCGGCCGCCTCCAGCGCGGCGAGCGCGCCGTTGAGCTTGGGGCGCGAGGCGCCGAGCATGTCGGCGATCTCGCTCTGGTTCAGCGTGAGTTCGACGCGCGCGCTGGCGCGCCCCGCCTCCGCGTCGTCCCGCGCCAAAGCCAGCAGGAAGCGCGCGAGCCGCCGCTCCAGCCGGTAGAGCGCGATCGATTCCATCTGGTCGGTGGTGTCGCGCAGGCGGCGGCAGAGGAAGCGGATGACGGCGCGGGCGAGCGCCGGGCGCTCCGCGATCAGCCGGTCCATGTCGGCGCGGGCGAGAGCGAGCGCGCCCGCGTCCGTGACGGCGGTGGCGTCGGCGGAGCGCGCGCCGCCGTCGAGCGCCGCCATCTCGCCGATGAGCGCGCCGGCCTCGGCGTGGCGCAGCGACAACTCCTTGCCCTCCACGGACAGGACCGACAGGCGGATGCGCCCGTCCGTGACGATGAACATCTCCCGGCCCGGATCGCCGCGCTGGAACAGCGTGGCCCCTGCCGCGAACCGGCGCGGGCGCGCGGCCGACGCCAGCGCCGCCACGTCCTCCGGGCTCGCGCCGGCGAAGAGATCCAGCCCGCCGATCAGCGCGGCGGCCGCCGTCGCAGCCATGCTTCGTCCCCCGATCCCGCGCGACGCACCGGCCGCGCGGATCAAGACCTACGTCACGCCGTCGCCCCGGTTCAAGCCGTTCGCGTCCCGGAACAGCTGGACCACGGGGCCGGGCGACACGGCGACGGCGTCGCGCCCGCCCGCCTTGGCGGCGTAGAGCGCGTTGTCGGCGAGCGTGGTGAGCTCGCGCCAGTCCCGCGCGCCGCTCGCCACGCCGAAGCTCGCGGTCACGGAGATCACGCCGCCGCCGTCGGGATTCTCAATCGGCTCCGTCGCCAGCGCCCGGCGGAGCGTTTCCGCCAGAGCCGCCGTCTGCTCGGGCGACCGCTCCTCGATCAGGACGGCGAATTCGTCGCCTCCGAACCGCGCCACCAGATCATGCGCGCCCGTCACCTCCTGCGCCCGGCGCGCCACCTCGCGGATGACGTGATCGCCCGCCGGATGGCCGTGCTGGTCGTTGATGGCCTTGAAGTGGTCCACGTCGAACAGGATCAGGCTCGCCACCGGCATGCGCCGGCGGTCGCGCTCCATGCGGGCCGCGAACGCCTCCAGCCCGCCCCGGTTGAGCGCCCCCGTCAGCGCGTCGGTAGCGGCCTGCCGCCGCAGGTCCAGGGTCATCTCCTCACGCAGACGGAGACGTTCGCGCAGCACGTCGATGGCGTCGAACAGCCCGCCGAGGTCTCCGGCGCGGCGCCGCTCAGGCGCGGGCGTCGACCCGCCCGCGAGCGCGATCACGTCCTCCCGCGCCCGCATCAGCGGCGCGAACACCCGGCGCTCCGCATAGATCACCACGGAAACCGCGACGCCGATCAGCGCCAGCGCCACCGCGACCGTGGCGAGCAGCGCGAACAGGGCGTCGTCGCGCCGCTTGGCGAGCCCCGCCGCGGACGATTCCAGCACCGCCTGCTGAAGCTGGAGCACCGGCTGGAACGTGCCGACGAAGCGGCGCGTGAACTCGGCGGCGGTCAGGCTGTAGGCGCCCGTGGACCGGCCCTCCGCGATCATGGCCTCGACCAGGCCGAGCCCTTCCCGCAGGAAAACCTGCTCGGTCTCGTGGGTGAGCCCTTCGAGCCTCGCGTCCTGCGACGCGCCGCCCGCCACGCCCTCGAACAGGCTCCACAGGCCGCTGAGGCGCCCGATGGTCTGGCGCGCCGCCAGCAGGTTCGCCATCGGCATGGGCTGACCAAGCGCGATCGGCGCGATGATGTTGGAGCCGACGCGGCCCGCATGGTCCCGGAACTCGGCGAGGATCCGGCCGCCCTGGGCTGCGGAGGCGAGCGCGGGATCGTTGCGGGCGATCTGCACCGCCTTCCAGCGCACCAGCTCGCGGTGCATGTCGGCGGCGTTGAACATGGCGGCGATGGCGCCCTCCATGTCAGCGAGCGTGCGCTGCTCGAACGGCTGCTCCCGCACCCGGTCCACGGCGCTGCGCGCGATGGCGAGCCGGCCCTGCGCCCGCTCCAGCAGCACGTCGAAGGTCGCGTCCGCCGGCGCGGGCGCGACGGGGACGACCGCGGCTTCGAGCACGGTCGCGGTGGCGAGGCGGCGGC
>NZ_JBHTMX010000308.1:0-2199 GCF_042679725.1 Methylopila musalis | reverse complement strand
GGACGCTCGCCGGCCGCGACGCCGCCCGCGCCCGGCACGTGGCCACCAGCGTCGCCGCCACCCGCGACCTGCTGCCCAAGCGCCTCGTGCTGGAGAGCGACGATCCCACCAGCTGGGAGGCGACGCTCGCCGCCTTCGCCACGGACGGCGCCGCGGACGGCGTGATCCTCGACGGCGCGGTCGGCCGCGACGCGCCGGTGGCCTTCGCCTATTCCGGCAACGGCTCGCAATGGGCCGGCATGGGCCGGCGCCTGCACGCGCAGGACGCCGCGTTCCGGGCGAGGCTCGCCGAGATCGACGAGCGCTTCGGGGCCGTCGCCGGCTGGTCGGTGCTGGCGGCGCTGTTCGCCGACGATCTCGCCGACAAGCTGAAGCGGGCCGAATTCGCCCAGCCGCTGCTGTTCGCGACCCAGGAGGCCACCACCGCCGCGCTCGCCGCCGCCGGCGTGACGCCGGACGTGACGCTCGGCCATTCGGTCGGCGAGGTGGCGGCGGCGCTCGCGAGCGGCGCGCTGACGCTCGATCAGGCCTGCGCCGTGGTGCACTCCCGCAGCCTGCATCAGGAGATCGCCTGGAAGGCGGGCGTGATGGCGGCCGTGCTGGTGCCGGCCGACGAGGCCCGCGACCTGATCGCGGCCGGCGGCTTCGGCGGCGTGGAGATCGCCGCCGTCAACAGCGCCCGCTCCATCACCCTGTCCGGGCCGGAGACCGAGATCCGGGAGCTCAGCCGTTTCGCCCGCAGCCGCCGGGTGGCGGTGCGGGTGCTCGACATCGACTACCCGTTCCACACCGGGCTGATCGAGGGCGTGCGCGAGCCGCTGCTGAACGACCTCGCCGGCTTCCGCCCGCGCGCGACGCGGGTTCCCTTCGTCTCCAGCGTCACCGGGACTGTGGTGGAGGGCGCAGCTCTCGACGCCGGCTACTGGTGGGACAACGTGCGCCAGCCGGTGCTGTTCGCCGACGCGGTCGAGGCCGCCGCGGCGCTCGGCGCCCGCGTGTTCGTGGAGATCGGCCCGCGGCCGGTGCTGCAGACCTACATGACCGACGTGCTGGCGGCGGCCGAGGTCACGTCCGGCGTCGTCAACTGCGACGATCACGGCGCGGGCGAGCACGATCCCATCCGCCGCGCGCTGGCGAAGCTGGTGGCCAAGGGCGGCCGAGTCGCCCGCGACGTCGCCTTCGGGCGGCCGAACGGCCCCGCCGTCCGCCTGCCGACCTATCCGTGGCAGAACGTCCGCTTCGCGGTGGGCGTGACCGCGGACGGGCAGGCGCTCTACCAGGGCTACGACCGCCATCCGCTGATCGGAGCGCGGCTGAAGACCCAGAGCGACGAGTGGAACGCCCATCTCGATCCCGCCGTCGCGCCGCTGATCGCCGACCACAAGGTGGGCGGCCGGGTGGTGGCGCCCGCCGCCGCGCTGGCCGAAATGGCGCTCGCCGCCGGCCGCGCCTGGCTGAAGACCGAGGCGGTGGAGCTGTCCGACTTCGAGATCAGCCACGCGCTGACGCTGGACGCCGACGCCATCGCCGAGGTGCGCACCCGCATTTCGGCCGAGAGCCGCACGGTGGAGATCCTGAGCCGGCCGCGCCTGCGCTCCGAGGACTGGACGCTGCACGCGGTCGGCCGCGTGGCCCCGGTTCCCTCCGCCCGGCCCGCCGTCGAGGAGACGGTGACGCCCGCCGGCGCGCCCCGCGCCGAGGGCGCCGGGCTCTACGCGCTCGCCGGCGCCTACGGGCTCGACTTCGGCCCCGCCTTCCAGGCCGTGAGCCATGTGGAGCGGCTGGCGCAGGACCGCCTGCGGGTGACGCTGAAGCCTGCCGCGGAGCGCGGCCCCCGCGACGACCGCTACGGCCTGCATCCGGCCGATTTCGACGCCTGTTTCCACGGCCTGCTGACCCTGTTCGGCGACGCCGGCGACCGGCCGGACATGACCTACCTGCCCATGCGGTTCGGGACCCTGCGCCTCCACGCGCCGGGCGCGACCATCGCCCGGGCGGAGATCGCCATCCGCCGCTTCAGCCCGCGCTCCATCGACGCCGCCTTCACGCTGTTCGACGCCGACGGCGCGGTGATCGCGACGCTGTCCGACGCCCGCTTCCGGGCGGTGACGCTTGCCCGCCGCACGCCGCTGGAGCGGCTGTCCTATCACGCCGCCCCGGCGCTGATCGGCCCCGGCCCCGCCGCCGCGCCCGTGGAGC
>NZ_JBHTMX010000307.1:0-2222 GCF_042679725.1 Methylopila musalis | reverse complement strand
CGGTGAGGCCGAGATCAGGTGCGCGGAACAGCGCGACGTCGTCGAGCGCCGGATAGGCGCCGTCGATCAGGTCGCCGACGGTGACGAGGTCCGACGACACCAGCGCGTCGGGCCGCAGGCTTGGGCCGGCGAAGGCGGCGCCGGTGGCGAGCAGGGCGGCGAGGCCGGCGGTGGCGAGGCGGATCACGGCGCTCACCGCAGCATGCCGGCGGTGGACTGGAGCATCTGGTCGGCGGCCGAGATCACCTTGGAGTTCATCTCATAGGCGCGCTGGGCCGAGATCAGGTCCGAGATCTCGGTGACCGCGTTGACGTTGGACTGCTCCAGATAGGCCTGAAGGGTGGTGCCGAAGCCTTCGGCGCCCGGATTGTCCACCAGCGGGGTTCCGCTGGCGGCGGTCTCCAGGAACAGGTTGTCGCCCATGGCCTCGAGGCCGGACTTGTTGACGAAGCGGGCGAGCTGGAGCTGGCCCAGCACCTGCGGCGCGGTCTGGCCCTGCAGCGTCGCCTCCACCTGGCCGGTGGAGTTGATGGTCACCGACAGCGCGTTGTCCGGCACGGTGATGCCCGGCTGGACCACGTAGCCGTCGGCGGTGACGAGCTGGCCGGTGGCGTCGAGCTCGAACGAGCCGTCGCGGCTGTAGGCGGTGCGGCCGTCCGGCAGATCGATCTGGAAGAAGCCCTCGCCGCGGATGGCGAGATCGTAGGTCTTCTCGGTCGGGGCGACCGTGCCCTGGCTCATGACCCGGGGCGTCGCCACCAGCTTGACGCCGGAGCCGATGTCCACGCCGGTCGGCAGCAGGGTGCCGGCCTCGGAGGTGGTGGAGCCCACCCGCCGCATGGACTGGTACAGCAGGTCCTGGAACTCCGCCCGCTGGCGCTTGAAGCCGGTGGTGCGCAGGTTGGCGATGTTGTTCGAGATCAGCTCGACATTGGCCTCCTGGGCGGCCATGCCGGAAGAGGCGGTGTAGAGAGCGCGCATCGGTCCTAAATCCCCAAGAGCTTGCGGCGCGTCAGGCCGGCACGTCGGCGAGGCGCTCGATGGCCGAGCGCCGAAGCTCGTCCTGCTTGTCGAGCAGCGAGGCGATGCTGGAGTAGGAGCGGCTGACCTCCACGAGGCGGCTCATCTCCAGCACCGGCTTCACGTTGGACTTCTCGACCGCGCCCTGAAGCACGCGGGTCGCGGGGCCGGCCTCGACCGGCGTCGAGGAGGCGCGGAACAGGCTGGTCCCGTCCTTCTCCAGCGTGGCCATGTCGGCGAAGCGGGCGACGCGGACGCGGCCGCGCACGCCCTCGCTGGTGGCGATGGTGCCGTCCTTGCCGATGGTGAGGCCGGTCTCTGTGGGCGCGAACTGGATCGGCCCCGCGGTGGAGAGCACGCGACGGCCCTCGCTCGTCACCAGCTCGCCGGCGGCGTTCACCTGGAACGCGCCGTTGCGGGTGTAGCGTTCGCCGCCCGGGGTCTCGACCACGAAGAAGCCGTCGCCGGACAGCGCGAGGTCGGTCTCGCCGCCGGTGGTCTGCACGGACCCTTCCGAAAAGTCGTGCCAGGTCGCGCGGTCCTCCACGAAGGAGAGACGGCGGTCCGGCCGCGGAAACGTGTCCGCCCGCGCGGTCGGCATCAGATACTCGTTGAACACCATCTCGTCGGCCTTGAAGCCGGAGGTGTTCATGTTCGCGACATTGTTCGCGATGACGTCGAGCTCGCGCCGCAGAGCGATCTGCCGCGACAGCCCGACCAGAGCCGCGTTCTCCACCAAACGCTCCTCAAGTCCAGGGTTCCGTTCCGTCGGACCTTTGTGGGCGATGCGTCCTCCCCGACGACCGCCCGATCCGCTTGAACCCCGTCTCGCAGCCGGCGTGCCAAGTGGAGGATCGTTGAAAATTGAGCCGTCTCGCCTGATCCGGCGGCGGGCGAGCGCTGGAGCGTTCCGCGCAGGCGGCGCAAAATGCCCGGCAGGATTTGCCGGGTTAATGGGGCGTTAACCTTTCCGACCTATCCGTTAACCACGCGCCGGACGACCGGACGGATGTGGCGGGACGCAAGGGCTCATGGCGAACACGGACGGCGACGGCGCCCAGGCCGCGGCGAAGGCCAAAAAGAAGAAGCTGATCCTGATCGGCGGGGCGGCGGCGGTCGCGCTGGCGATCGGCGGCGGCGCGGTCCTGTTTCTGGGCGGCGGCGCGGGCGACGACGCCTGTCATGGCGGCGCCGAGACGGCC
>NZ_JBHTMX010000306.1:0-2230 GCF_042679725.1 Methylopila musalis | reverse complement strand
GCCGCCGCGCTCCTTCTGGCCGGCGCGGGCGCCGCCGCCGCGCAGGACGTGACGCCCCAGGGCTTCAAGCTCGGGCCGATGCCGCCGATCACCGCCGCGACGCCCGCCAAGGAGCTGTTCGGCCGGGCGCGGACGCCGAGCGGCGGGCGCGAGGCCTCGATCGGCTTCTACTCCAAGGGCTGTCTCGCCAGCGCCTCCATGCTGCCGCTCACGGGGCCGACCTGGCAGGTGATGCGCCCCTCCCGCGACCGCTTTTACGGCCGTCTGGCGCTGATCTCCTTCGTCCAGCGCTTCTCGAAACGGGTCGCGGCCACCACCGCCTGGCCCGGCGTGCTGGTGGGCGATCTGTCCCAGCCCCGGGGCGGGCCCATGCTGAAGGGCCACGCCTCGCACCAGATCGGGCTCGACGTGGACATCTGGCTGCGGCCCATGCCGCCGGCGCCGCTCAGCCCCGCCCAGCGGGAGACGATGATGTCCACGCTGGTGGTGGCGCCCGAGCGCACCCACGTGAACGGCTTCTGGACGCCGGACCATCTCAAGGTGATCCGCGCCGCCGCCAACGACGGCGCGGTGGAGCGGGTGCTGGTGAACCCCGCCATCAAGAAGGCGCTGTGCGAGCAGACCAAGGGCGACCGCAGCTGGCTGCAGAAGGTGCGGCCCGTCTGGGGCCACGACTATCACTTCCACGTCCGCATCGGCTGCCCGGCGGGCGAAGCCTCCTGCAAGCCGCAACCGGAGCCGCGCGAGGGCGAGGGCTGCGGCAAGGATCTGGACTGGTGGTTCACCCCCGGCCGGCTGTTCCCGAAGCCGCCGAAGATCCCGCCGAAGCCGCGCCCGCCCATGACGCTGGCCGATCTGCCGCCCGCCTGCGCGGACGTCATCCGCGCGCCGTGACCGGAGCGATGTTCGCTTATTGTTCTTGACGGACCGGCCGGCTCCGCTACGATCCGGACGCGCGAGGATCGCAACGCGCGCCGGGGCGGGGGTCAGGGCATGGTCACGTGGGTCTCCACCGTCGCCTTCGAGGGCGTCGAGGCGCGGGCCGTCGACGTGCAGGTGCAGGTGGCGCCCGGCCTGCCGGCGTTCCATGTGGTCGGCCTGCCGGACAAGGCGGTGACGGAGGCGCGGGAGAGGGTGCGCGCCGCTCTGGTGGCGTCCGGTCTCGCGCTGCCGCCCCGGCGCATCACCGTCAATCTGGCGCCGGCGGACCTGCCGAAGGAAGGCTCGCATTTCGACCTGCCGATCGCGCTCGGATTGATGGCGGCGCTGGGCGCGGTGCCGCCGGAATCGCTCGCCGACTGCACCGTGCTCGGGGAGCTGGCGCTCGACGGCACGCTCGCCCCCGTGGCCGGGGCGCTGCCGGCGGCGGTGGCGGCCCACGCCCGCGGCCACATGCTGATCTGCCCGGAGGCCTGCGGCCCCGAAGCCGCCTGGGCCAGCGCCGACCTGCCGATCGTCGCGCCCCGGTCGCTGATCCAGATCGCGAACCATCTCAAGGGAACGCAGGTGCTGGCGCGCCCCTCCGCCAGCCTGCCGGACGCCGCCCCCGCATACGCCGACCTGAAGGACGTGCGCGGTCAGGAGAGCGCCAAGCGCGCGCTGGAGATCGCGGCCGCCGGCGGCCACAACCTGCTGCTCGCGGGCCCTCCCGGCGCCGGCAAGTCCATGCTGGCGAGCAGGCTGCCCGCGCTGCTGCCGCCGCTCGCGCCGAAGGAGCTGCTGGAGGTGGCGATGATCCGCTCGGTGGCGGGGGAGCTCGCGGGCGGGCGGCTCACCAACCGGCGCCCGTTCCGCGCGCCGCACCATTCCGCCTCCATGGCGGCGCTGGTGGGCGGCGGGGCCCGGCCGCGCCCCGGCGAGATCGCGCTCGCCCATCACGGCGTGCTGTTCCTCGACGAGCTGCCGGAGTTCTCGGCCCAGGCGCTGGACGCGCTGCGCCAGCCGCTGGAGACCGGCGAGGCGGTGATCGCCCGCGCCAACCACCGCATCGCCTATCCGGCCCGGTTCCAGCTGGTGGCGGCCATGAACCCGTGCCGTTGCGGCGGGGGCGAGGGCGGCCACGCCTGCCGCCGGGGTCCCCGCTGCGCGCAGGAGTACCAGTCCCGCATCTCCGGCCCGCTGCTCGACCGCATCGACCTCAGGCTCGACGTGCCGGCCGTCACCGCCGCCGACCTGATGGCGCCGCCCGCAAGCGAGGACAGCGCGACGGTGGCCGCCCGGGTGGCGGCGG
>NZ_JBHTMX010000305.1:0-2237 GCF_042679725.1 Methylopila musalis | reverse complement strand
CGCGCGCCGCGGACAGCGCGCGATCGCCGGCGGCCGGCGGCGCGTGCGCCGCGCGCTCTACATGGCCGCCGTCGCCGCCATCCGGACGAAGCAGCGCTTCGCCGCGACCTACACAGCCATGCGCGCGAACGGAAAGCCGCCCAAGGTCGCCCTCGTCGCCATCGCGCGAAAGCTCGTCACCGTCGCAAACGCCGTCCTGAGAGACCGAACACCTTTCAAAAACGCCACAGCATGAAAACACAGTTGCCGGCTCAAGGCCGGGACAAGGAAAGGAGGAGCCTTGTCCGCCTGCAGCGGACCGTAGCGCCGAGCCAGCGCGACGGCGGGGGTCGAGCGCCTCTTGTCCCGGCCTTGAGCCGGGACCCAGAAACACTGGCGTTTCAGAACAAGCCGCGGCGGGCGGGGAGCTTTATCCTCAAGCGGCGGCGGCTCTGGGTCCCGGCTCAAGGCCGGGACAAGAGAAGAAGGGGCGCGCGGCCAGAGGGCGGCCGCCACGCCCAGAACGCGCCCGCCTCAGCCGCAGCGCGTCCTTCTCAGAGCGCCTTGACGGCCGCCAGCACCTCGTCGGCGTGGCCGTCCACCTTCACCTTGGGCCACACCCGGGCGACGCGGCCTTCGGCGTCGATCAGCACCGTGGTGCGGATCACGCCCAGCGTGATCTTGCCGTAGGTGTTCCTCTCGCCCCACGCCCCATAGGCCTTGAGCATGGCCTTCTCCGCGTCGGAGGCGAGCGGGAACTCGAGGCCGTATTTCTCGCGGAACGCGTCGTGGCTCGCGAGGCCGTCCGGGGAGACGCCGATGATCTCGGCGCCGGCTGCGGCGAATTCGGCGCGCAGGCCGTTGAAGGCGATCGCCTCCTTGGTGCAGCCGCTGGTGTCGTCCTTGGGGTAGAAATAGAGCACGACCTTGCGGCCCTTCAGGTCGCCGAGCCGGATGTCGCTGCCGGTCGCGGGCAGGGTGAAGTCCGGCGCGGGCGCGCCGACGGAGAGGGCGGAGGACATCATCAGGCTCCATCGTCCGGGATCGGACGTCCGTGGTAACCCAAGGCTTGTTCCGCGTCAGCCTATGACCGACTCTGACCGGATCGAATCACATCGCTGGAGGCGCCCGCTTCGACGCCGGGCCCTTGAGTTAAGGAGCCCCCGCTCGACTCATGGCTGCGCCGAAACAGACCGTCGTGCGACCTGTCGCCGGACGACGCGGAGCGGCGGCGCCCGAGCGGGCGGGCGCGGGACCCTCGCGCGTGCTGTCGGGCCGCCGCACGCTCCGGCTGGCGCTCGCGGGGCTCGGCGGTCTGGCGCTGACCTTCGCGGCGCTGTGGCTCGCCATCCTCTACATGCCGATCCCGGCCTCGCAGGTGGCGCCACGGGTCTCGGCCGCGATCCAGCAGCGGCTCGGCGACGACTATGTGGTCTCGGTGGCCGACGCCGAACTCCACCGCGGCGGGCAGGGCGTCGAGCTGCGGCTGGTCGATCTCGCCATCGCCCGGAAGAACGGGCCGGTGGTGGCGGAGGCGCCGCGGGTGGAGCTTCGGGTCGACGGCCTGAGCCTGCTCACCGGCGCGGTCCGGGTGCGCTCGGTCCACGTCACACGGCCGACGCTCGACATGCAGTTCGAGCAGGCGGTGGGCGCGGCCTCGGTGCAGGCGGACATGGCTCGCCGCGTCCGGACCGCCATCGCCGATCTTGATCGGCTGCTGGGACCGGACGGCGCCGCCGGCGCGCTGGAGGAGGTGGACGTCTCGGAGGCGACGGTGCGGGTCTCGTCCAGCGAGGCGGCGCCGCTGCTGAACGGCGTCGATCTGCGCCTGTCCCGCGCCGCGGGCGGGTCGCTCGCGCTCACCGCCTCCGCCGCCCGCAGCGCCGAGCGCTGGACCACGGCCGTCACCGTCTCCGCCGAGGACGCAGGGCAAGCGCGCACCATCGATCTCGGGCTCGAGAACGTGGATCTCGGCCCCTATGTCGCCTCCTTCGTCCACAAGGCCGGCGCTCCGCCGCTGTCGGGGCGGCTGTCGGGCCATCTGAACGCCCGCATCGGGGCGCAGGGCAAGCTTCTGGCCGGCGGCGGGCGGGTGTCCGCGCGCGCGCTCCGGGTGGCGGTGCCCGGCGAGCCGGACGGAACCGCGCTCGACTTCGACGCCATCGACATCGACCTCGGCTGGGACGCGGCCGCCGACGCCGTGCTGATCGAGCGCGCCGCGCTGTCCGGCTCCGGGGGGCGGGCCACGTTCTCAGGAC
>NZ_JBHTMX010000304.1:0-2283 GCF_042679725.1 Methylopila musalis | reverse complement strand
GACAGGCCGCCCAGTCCCCGGCCGCGACCGCTCATGCGCCCGCCCGCCCGAGAGCCGCCCGCCGCTCCTCCACCGCCGCGCCGAAGGCGGCGAGGTCGTCCTCGCCCACGTCGTCGGCGATGTGGCGCTGGGCGAGATCGGCGTTGACCGCGCCCGCCTCGGCGCCGGCGTCCGGATCGTGGATGCGGGCCACCACCGACTGGGCGATGGTGATCAGCGTGGTGCTGTCGCCGATCGCCACCAGCGGCAGCTCCACGTCGAAGCGGCGCTCCACGCTCATGCGCAGCTCAAGGCCCATCAGCGAGTCCATGCCGAGCTCGGCCAGCGGCCGCTGCGGCGAGATCTCCTTGGCGGGCAGCTTCAGGATGCGCGCCACCTCGCCGGCGAGGATCTCCGCCACGATGTCGCGGGCCTCGCGGGCGTCCTTGCCGCGCACCAGCGCCGCGAGGTCGATCTGCTCCACGGAATCCTGCGGCCCCATCTCGGCCCCGGCCAGAACCTCGGCGAAGGTCGGCGCCGCGAGATAGGCGAGGTCGCGCCGCGCCGCCGCCCAGTCGAGCGGGGCGATGGTGACGACCGCGGTCTCGGGCCGGGCGTCGCCCTGCGCCAGCACGGTTCCGAGCCCGGCCAGCGCCTCGGCGCCGGACAGCGTGGCGTGGCCGAGCCGGCGCTGGATCTTCTCCTTCACCTCGCCGGTGCGGGCGAGATAGCCCACGTCGCCGAGCGCGCCCCAGGCGATGGCGAGGCCCGGCAGCCCCGCGCGGCAGCGGTTGCGGACCAGCGCCTCCAGCCAGGAGTTGGCCGCGACGTAGTTCGCCTGCCCCGGATTGCCGATCACGGTGGTGGCGGAGGAATAGACCACGAACTGCCGGACAGGGTCGCTCCGCGTCAGCCGGTCGAGCGCCTTGGCGCCGTCGATCTTGGGGCGGAGCGCCTTCGCGAAGCGGTCGGCGTCGAGATTGGCGAGCAGCGCGTCCTCGAGCACCATGGCCACGTGCCAGACGCCGCCGATCGGCCCGAGCGCGGTCCGCGTCTCGTCGAGCGCCCCGGCCAGCGCCGCCTCGTCGGCGGCGTCGCAGGCGAAGACCTTGACGGTTGCGCCCGCATTTTCGAGCCGTTTCACGCCGGCGGCCGCCGCGGGCGAGGCCGCGCCGGACCGGCCGATCAGCGCGAGGCGGGTCGCGCCGTTCGCCACCAGCCATTCGGCGGTGGCGAGGCCGAAGCCGCCGAGGCCGCCCACCAGCACATGCACGCCCTCCGCCGCGCGGAAGGCGGGCGCCTTGGCGGGCAGGTCCGCCGGGCTCGCCGGGCGCACCACGATCTTGCCCACATGGCCGGACTGCTGCATCAGCCGGAACGCGTCGCTGACCTCGTGTCCCGCGAAGGCGCGGTAGGGCAGCGGCGCGAACACGCCCTTGGCGAACAGCGCCAGGATGTCCCGGAACAGCCGGCGGCCGAGCTCCGGCCGGTGGATCAGCAACTGGTCGGCGTCGATGCCGAAATAGGACACGTTGCGCCGGAACGGGCGCAGGCCGAGCCGGCTGTTGGCGTAGTAGTCGCGCTTGCCGAGCTCCAGGAAGCGGCCGAACGGCTTCAGCACGCCGACGCTGCGCTCCATGGCCTCGCCGAACAGCGAGTTCAGCACCACGTCCACGCCCTCGCCGCCGGTAAGACGCTTCACCTCGTCGGCGAACTCCAGCGAGCGGCTCGACAGCACATGGGTCGCGCCGAGCGTGGTCAGCAGGTCGCGCTTCTCGTCGGAGCCGGCGGTGGCGATGACCTTGGCGCCCTTCCACAGCGCGATCTGCAGCGCCGCGAGGCCGACGCCGCCGGCGCCGCCATGGATCAGCACCCATTCGCCGCGGCGGATGCGGGCGAGCTCCACGAACGCGTAATAGGCGGTGAGGAAGCAGACCGGGATCGTGGCGCCTTCCTCGAAGGAGACGCCCTCGGGCAGCGGCGCCACCGCGATCTCGGGCACCGTCACGTGGCTCGCGAAGGCGCCGGACGCGAAGGCGACGACCCGGTCGCCGGGCGCGAGATGAGACACGCCCTCGCCCGTGGCCGTGACCACGCCGGTGCATTCGATGCCGAGGCCGGGGCCGGCGAAGCCATCCTCCAGCGCCTCTTCCGGCAGCAGGCCGAGCGCCCACATCACGTCGCGGAAGTTGAGGCCGACCGCCTCCACCGCGATCGCCACCTCGCCGGCGCCCGGCGCTCGGCGGGGCGCGGCCGTCCAGGCTACGTCGTCGAGGCCGCCCTCGCGGCCGGTCTCCAGCGCGG
>NZ_JBHTMX010000303.1:0-2287 GCF_042679725.1 Methylopila musalis | reverse complement strand
GGCGAGACCAGCCAGCGGCGGGCCCGATCGGCGGCGGCCGCGTAGGCGCCCATCACCGCCGCCAGCACCAGCGCCGCCGCGCCCGCAAGCTCCGCGAAGCCGAGCGCGTTCACATGGCGCAGGTCGATCAGGGCCGGCAGCAGCGCGAGATAGAGCACCATGGCCTTCGGGTTGCCGAGGGTGACCGCGAGGCCGGCGAGGAAGCCCCGGAGCGGCGACCGCGGCTGCGCTTCCGCGGCGACGCCTTCGCCGGCGACCGCCGGGGCGCGCCACAGCTTGACCGCGAGCCAAAGCAGATAGGCCGCACCGAGCCACTTCACGACCATGAAGGCGGTTCCGAAGCTCGCCGCCAGCGCCGACAGGCCGAAGGCGGCGGCCGCGAGCCAGACCAGATCGCCGAGGATCAGCCCCGCCACCAGCGGCAGGGCGCCGGCGAAGCCGACGCCGAGCGCGCGCGCCACCACGGCGGCGACGCCGGGGCCGGGCGTGGCCGCCACCACGAGGAGCGCGACGGAGAAGGCGAGGATGCTGGCGATGTCCATGACGGCGGCGATCAAGCGCCCCGCGCCACGCCGCGTCAAGCGGATCAGCGCTCCGCCGTGTCCGGCGGGCGGGGCGGATGGACCAGCGAGACCAGCGCGAAGCTGAGCACGATCAGCAGGAACCACGCGCCGAACTTGCCGAACGACACCACGTGCCAGACCCGCTGGGTCGGGTAGAGCCAGGCGCCGGTGGCGGTGCCGACGTTCTCCGCGATCCAGATGAAGAAGGCGGTCAGCGCCGCCGACAGCAGCAGCGGCATCCAGCGCGGTTCGGCGTCCACGGTGAACACGATCCGCGTCCGCCACCAGATCAGCCCGGCGCAGAGGAACAGCAGCGGCCGGGCGTCCGGCAGGTAATGGTGGCTGAAGAAGTTGACGTAGATCGCAAAGCCCAGCGCCAGCACCCAGCCGTTCGGCGGCGCGTGGATGTAGCGCAGATCGAAGATGCGGGTGACGCGCGCCATGTAGCTGCCCACCGCGGCGTACATGAAGCCGGAAAACAGCGGCACGCCGCCGATCCGCAGCAGGCTGGGCTCGGGATAGCTCCAGGAGCCCACATGGGTCTTGAACAGCTCCATCCCGGTCCCGACCAGATGGAACAGCAGGATGACCCGCGCCTCGCGCCAGCTCTCCAGCTTCGTCAGAAGCAGCACGGCCTGAACGGCGAGCGCTGCGATGGTCAGAAAATCGTAGCGCGCCAGCGGCCAGTCGGCCCGCCACACGAGCTTGGTGACGATCAGCAGCCCCAGCATCACGCCGCCGAACAGCGCGGCCCAGGCCTGCTTGAAGCCGAAGATGAGAAACTCCGCCAGCCACGGATGCAGCCGCGCCAGCGCGGCGCGCACGCGGGCGTGCGCGCCGCCGAGCCAGCCGGCGTAATGCTGGGGGTGGCCGAGCGGCGCGCCGGTCATGGGGCGTCGGCGCGGCGGACGACGCCGTCCGCCACCGAAAACACGGTGGCGCGCCCGCCGATGTCGGCGAAGGCGGCCGGGTCGGCCCCCGTGAGCCAGACCTGCGCGCCGAGGGCGTCCAGCGTCGAGAACAGCGCCTCGCGCCGGACGGGATCGAGATGTGCGGCCACCTCGTCCAGGAGCGCCACGGGCGCGCGGCCGTCAAGCCGCGTCACGAGGCGCGCATGGGCCAGCACGAGGCCGACCAGCAGCGCTTTCTGCTCCCCGGTGGAGCATTTCTCTGCCGGCATGGCCTTGGCGGCGTGGCGCACCTGAAGGTCGCTGAGGTGGGGGCCTTCCAGCGTGCGGCCGGCGGCGCGGTCGCGGGCGCGCGCGCGGGCGAGGCGGTCGCGATAGGCGTCCTCCACCAGGGTGGCGGGCTGACGCGCGAGCTCCGCCTCGAGCGTCCCCTCAAGCGTCGCCTCCGCGGCCGGAAACGGCGAGGCCGTATCCGCGGTCTCCGCGATCAGGCCCGTCAGCCGGCCGAGCGTCTCCGCCCTTGCCGCCGCCACCGCGACCGCGAGTTCGGCGAGCTCCCGCTCCACTGCGTCGAGCCAGCGGCCGTCGCGCCCCTCCTCCAGCAGGCGGTTGCGGGAGCGCAGCGCCTTTTCGAGCCCTGAGGCCCGCGCGCCGTGGGCCGGGTCCACCGCCAGCACCAGCCGGTCCAGGAAGCGGCGGCGGTCGCCGGCCGGGCCGCGGAACAGGCCGTCGAGATCGGGCGTCAGCCAGACGAGGCGCAGATGTTCGGCGAAGGCGCCCGCGCCCGAGGCCGGCGCGCCGTCGATGCGGCAGCGG
>NZ_JBHTMX010000302.1:0-2300 GCF_042679725.1 Methylopila musalis | reverse complement strand
CGACCGGCCTCACCGTGTCCGGCCCGGCCTCGGCCTTCGCCGCGTCATGAGCGGCGCGGTCCCCCATCCGCGCGGACGCTGGCTTGATCCCGTGACCGGCGCCGCGCTCGAACCGGGCGCGCTGATGCGCGCGCTCGCGGGCAGGCGCGCCGTGCTGCTGGGCGAGACCCACGACGTGGCCGAGATCCACCGCTGGCAGCTGCAGGTGACCACCTGCCTGCATCTGCTCCAGCCGAAGCTCGCGGTCGGGTTCGAGATGTTTCCGCGCCGGCTCCAGAGCGTGCTCGACGCCTGGGTGGAGGGCGCCTACTCCACCGACGCCTTCCTGGAGGCGAGCGAGTGGCGCACGGTTTGGGGCTTCGATCCGGCGCTCTACCTGCCGCTCCTGCACTTCTGCCGCCAGCAGCGCGTGCCGATGCTGGCGCTGAACTGCCGGCGGGCGCTCGTCACCGAGGTGGGCAAGCTTGGCTGGGACGCCATTCCCGAGGCGGACCGGGACGGGCTCACGCCCTCCGCCCCCGCCCTTCCCGCCTATCGCGAATGGCTGTTCGGCCTCGGCGCGCGCTCGCCCGACCGCCCCGCCGCCTCCGCCATGGACCCGGCCTTCGACCGGTTCGTGCGGGCGCAGCAGACCTGGGACCGCGCCTTCGCCTGCAACATCGCCCGCGCGCTCGACGAGCGCGACATCCCGCTCGTGGTCGGGATCATCGGCCGCGGCCATCTCGAATACGGCTACGGCACGCCGTTCCAGCTCGACGACCTCGGCGTCGCCGGGGTCGCGACCCTGCTGCCGAACGAGGACGCGACCTTCACGCCCGAGCCCGGCCGACGCCGCGCCGACGCGGTGTTCCGTCTCGACCGGCCGGAGCCGCCGCTGTCGGCCCGCTCCACGCCGCCCGGACGGACGGCGGCCTGAAGGAGCGCCCGCGTGATCGCCTTTCTCAAGCGCCTGTTCCGTCTGTTCCGGCTCTGCGCCTCGGGCCGCGAGGGCCGGATCGGGCTCGTCTATCTCGCCGCCGTGCTGGCGCTCGGCTTCGTCGGCATCTGGGTCTCGGTGCGGCTGATCGCCTGGAACGCCGCGTTCTACAACGCGGTCCAGCAGGTGGACGGCCCCGAGCTCGTCCGGCAGGTGGGCGTGTTCCTGCTGCTTGTGGGGTCGAGCGCGGCGCTGTTCCTGTCCGGGCGCTACGTCCAGAAGCTGCTGGAGATCACCTGGCGCAAGCGCCTGACGGAGATCGCGCTCGACCGCTGGCTGTCCGGCCAGGCCTACTGGCGGCTCCGCGCCGGCGCCGGCGCGGGCGTCGCGATCGACAATCCCGACCAGCGCGTCGCCGACGACTGCCGCCTGTTCGTGGAGAAGGCGACCAACGAGGGCGTGGATTTCATCCACGCGGTGGTGTCGCTGGTCTCGTTCGCAACGGTGCTGTGGGGGCTGTCCACCTTCCCGCTCGCGTTTGAACTCGCCGGCCACGCGGTGGAGATCCCCCGCTACATGGTCTGGGCCGCCTTCCTCTATGTGGCGGCGGCGAGCGCGCTCACCCACTGGCTCGGCGCGCCGCTGAAGGCCCTGAACTTCGAGCAGCAGAAGCGCGAGGCGGACTTCCGATTCGCCCTCGCCCACCTGCGCGAGCAGGCGGAGGCGGTGGCGCTGCACCGGGGCGAGGCGGCGGAGCGGCGCGGCCTCGACGCCCGGTTCGCGGCCATCGCCGTCAACTGGCGCGCGCTGATGCGGCGCGACCTCATCCTCGGCTGCTTCACGCGGCCCTACATGCAGACCGTGCTGCGGGTTCCGCTGTTTCTCGCGCTGCCGGGGCTGATCGCGGGCAAGATCACGCTCGGCGGCCTGATGCAGCTCGCCAACGCGTTCTCGAACGTGGTGACCACCATGTCGTGGTTCGTGTTCTCCTACCGCGACCTCGCCGAGCTCGCCGCCACCGCGAGCCGTCTCGACCATTTCCTCGCCGCCACCGATCCCTCGAACGCCGCCCCGCCGGACATCGCGGTGCGGCCCTCGCCCGACGGCGCGCTGCGGACGCGCGGCCTGACACTGTCCGATCCGCGCGGCGCGAGCATCGCCGCGATCCCGGACGTCACGGTCGGCGCGGGCGGCTGCCTCTGGATCCGGGGCCGGTCGGGCCTGGGCAAGAGCACGCTGCTGAAGGCGATCGCCGGGCTGTGGCCCCATGGCGCGGGCGTGATCGAGCGCCCGGCCGGGACCATCGCCGTGCTGCCCCAGCGCCCTTACGCGCCGCTCGGGGGGCGCACGGAGGCCGCGCTCTACCCGGACGGCGACGGCGCCG
>NZ_JBHTMX010000301.1:0-2325 GCF_042679725.1 Methylopila musalis | reverse complement strand
CGCGCCGGCCGGACGGGCCGGTGGGCCGGGCCTTCGCCGCGCTCACCCCGCGCCACGCGCCGAACGTGATCGACGACGCGGTGGCGGAGGCGGTGGGCGAGCGCGAGACGCTGCGCCGCCTGTTCGAGGAGACCGGCGGCCCGGACGAGGCGGCGGCCGAACTCGCGACCCTGTTCGACCTCGCTCCCGGCGACGATCACGAGGCTCTGCTCGCGTCCGTGCTGGGCGGCGGGCTCGACGCCGCGCTGTGGCCGGGGCTCGCCGGCGCGCTGTCGGAGGGCTCCGTCTCCGACCGCAAGCTCGCCGACAGCCTGTTCGACGCCGTCGCGGCCAGGGACGAGGCGACCCGCCGCGCGGCCTATCTCGGCGTGTTCCTGACCGACAAAGGCCAGCCGCGCTCGCCCAGGAGCTTCGTGACCAAGGCGACCCGCGCCGCCCACGGGGACGTGGCGGCGAAGCTCGACGCCGAGATGGAGCGTCTGACGGGCCTGCTGCCGAAGATCGCGGCGGCGGCGATCGTCGCCCGCACGCGCGCGCTGCTCACGCTCGCCCGCGCCACGGCGGCCGCGTACGCCCGCGCCAAATCCGCCGAGGCGCTGCTGGACTACGACGACCTGATCGACCGCACCCACGCGCTGCTCTCCCGCACCGCCTCGTCCTGGGTGCTCTACAAGCTCGACGGCGGGCTCGACCATGTGCTGGTGGACGAGGCGCAGGACACCTCGCCCCGCCAGTGGGAGATCGTGCGCAAGCTGACGGAGGAGTTCTTAGCCGGCGAAGGAGCGCGCGGCGCCGACGCCCGCACCGTGTTCGCGGTGGGCGACGAAAAGCAGTCCATCTTCTCGTTCCAGGGCGCCGAGCCCAAGGAGTTCGGCCGCTCCCGGCGCGATTACATGCGCGGCCACGAGGCCGCCGGCCGCGCCTTCGCGGACGTGCGGTTGACGGAGAGCTTCCGCTCCACCCGCGCGGTTCTCGCCGCCGTCGACCATGTGTTCGCGCGGCCCGAAGCCCATGAGGGCCTGAGCTCCGACGAGACGGTCGCCACCAGCCATTCCACCGCCCGCGCCGACGCGCCGGGCGTGGTGGAGCTGTGGCCGCTCACCCCCGCGCTCAAGGCCGAGCGGGCCGAGGAGGCGTGGGACGCCCCCTTCGACGCCGCCCAGCCCCGCAGCGCGGTGGTGCGGCTCGCGGAATCCGTCGCGGCCGAGATCCGCCGCGCGATCGACGCCGGCGAGACCCCGCCGGGGGAGGTTCTGGTGCTGGTGCGCCAGCGCAAGGCGCTGTTCGAGGCCATCCTGCGCGCGCTGAAAAGCCGGGGCGTGCCGGTGGCGGGCGCGGACCGGCTGATCGTGGGCGAGCACATCGCCGTCATGGACCTGCTGGCGCTCGGCGACGCGCTGGTGACGCCCGAGGACGATCTGGCGCTCGCCTGCGCGCTCAAGAGCCCGCTGTTCGGGCTCGACGACGATGACCTGATCGCCATCGCGCCCCATCGCGCCGGCCGGCTGCTCGACGCGCTGGCGGACGGGCCGCCCCAGGCCCGCGCCGCCCATGAGCGGCTGACGCGCCTCGCCGCCTCCGCCGCGCGGCGCGATCCCTTCGCCTTCTTCGCCGACCTGCTGGCGGCGGGCGGCGGGCGGCGGGCCTTCCGCTCCCGGCTCGGCCACGAGGCGGACGATCCGCTCGACGCCTTTCTCGATCTGGCGCAGGACTATGTGCGCGCCCATCCCCCGACGCTCGCCGGCTTCCTCGTCTGGATGCGGGCCGCCCCCGCCGAGATCAAGCGCGACCTCGACGTCTCCGCCGGTGAGGTGCGGGTGATGACCGTGCACGGCGCCAAGGGGCTCGAAGCCGACATGGTGGTGCTGGCCGACACCTGCGGCGGCGCGTCGTCCGGGCGCGGCTCCGCGCTGCTCGAGGTTCCACGCTCCGCCGCCGGCCATGGCGCAGCGCCGATCCCGGTCTGGGCCGGGCCGAAGGCTGACGATCCCCCCGCTCTCGCCGCCGCCCGCGCGCAGGTCGCGCAAGGCGCGGAGGCCGAGCATAGACGCCTGCTCTACGTGGCCATGACGCGCGCCCGCGACCGGCTGGTGGCCTGCGGCCACGACAGCGGGCGCAAGCGGCCGGATGGCGCGTGGTACGACCTGATCCACGCCGGGTTGATCGGCTCGGAGAGCGTCGAGGCGGTGGATGTGGGGCAGGACCAGCCTCTGCTGCGCCTGCGCCTCGGCGCGCCGGCCGAACCCTCTCCGACCGCGGCCGAGCCGCCTCCGCCTGCGGACGCCGCCGCTTCGCCTGTCCCGCACTGGCTGCGCGCCGCCGCGG
>NZ_JBHTMX010000300.1:0-2330 GCF_042679725.1 Methylopila musalis | reverse complement strand
GGAAGCCGAGCCGGGCCGCCTCGCGCAGCCGCGGCCCCGGATGCGCCACGGGCCGCACCGCGCCGGTGAGGCTGATCTCGCCGAAGAACACCGCATCCACCGGCAGGGGCGAGTTCAGCAGCGACGACACCAGCGCCGCCGCGACCGCGAGGTCCGCCGCCGGCTCCTGGATGCGCAGGCCGCCGGCGACGGCGAGATGCACGTCGTGGCCGCCGAGGCGCACGCCGCAGCGCGCCTCCAGCACCGCAAGCACCATGGCGAGCCGGGCGCCGTCCCAGCCGACCACGGCGCGGCGCGGCGTGCCGAGCGTGGACGGCACCACCAGCGCCTGGATCTCCACCAGGATCGGCCGTGAGCCTTCGAGCCCCGCAAGCACGGCGGTGCCCGGCGCGTCCGGCTCCCGATCGCCGAGGAACAGGGCGGAGGGGTTGGTCACCTGCTCCAGCCCGTCGCCGGTCATGGCGAACACGCCGATCTCGTCGGTGGGGCCGAAGCGGTTCTTCTGGGCGCGCAGGATGCGGAAGTCCCTGCCCGAATCGCCCTCGAAGGACAGCACCGCGTCCACCATGTGCTCCACCACGCGGGGACCGGCGATCTGGCCGTCCTTGGTGACATGGCCGACGAGGATGACGCAGGCGCCGGTGGTCTTGGCGTGGCGGATCATGGCCTGCGCCGCCGCGCGCACCTGCGTCACGGTGCCGGGCGCGGACTCCACCTGGCCGGTCCAGAGCGTCTGGATCGAATCGATGATGACAAGCTTCGGCGGCTCGCCCGCCTTCAGGGTGGAGAGGATGTCCTCCACATTGGTCTCGGCCGCGAGCGCCACCGGCGCCTCCGACAGGCCGAGCCGCTGGGCCCTGAGCCGCACCTGCGCCGACGCCTCTTCGCCCGAGACATAGACCACCCGGTGCCCGGCGCGGGCGAGCGCGGCGGAGGCCTGCAGCAGAAGCGTGGACTTGCCGATGCCGGGCTCGCCGCCGAGCAGCAGGACGGAGCCGCGCACGAAGCCGCCGCCGGTGACCCGGTCGAGCTCCGCCAGCCCCGAGGCGAGGCGGGGCGCCTCGTCGGTCGCGCCCGACAGGCTCTCCAGCGCCACCACCCGGCCGCGGCCCAACGCCCGCGCCGCGACGCTCGAGGCGCCGCCGCCCGGCAGGGGCGCGGCCACCACCTCCTCCACGATCGAGTTCCAGGCCCCGCAGGCCTCGCACTTGCCCGACCAGCGCGAACTCGCCGCGCCGCAGGCCTGACAGATGAAGGAGGGTTTCAGGCGGGCCATGGGGCGGCGAGGCCTCGGGTTCAGGCTGTGGGATCGAGATCTTTGAGCAGCAGCCGCGGGCTGCGCGCGCCGTGGACGACGCGCAGGATGCGGACCGCGTCGGCGACTGTGTAGAAGATCAGATGGGAGCCGTGAACCAGCCTGTGAATCTCATGGCCCCTTAACCGCGCCACGACGGGTCCCTGCCGCGGAGCGGCGTCCAGCGACAGGCATCTCTCGATCAGCCTGCGGACGAGACGCTCCGCCGCGTCCGGATCGTCCTGCGCCACGTGACGCCCGATCCCGAGGATCTCCGCGCGGGCTTGAGCGGAAAAGACGACCTTCATTCCGCCGCGCTGGCGCTCCGGACCCGTTCGATGTCGGCGAGGGCCTCGGCGAGCACCTGATCCGCGGAGAAGACGCGGCCCTGCTCCACATCGTCCAGACTTCCGGCAAGGAACGCTTCGAGCTCGTCCTGATCGCGGATGCGCCGTCGCTCGCGGTCTTCGAGGCCGCGCAGGGCGTCCCGCACGACCTCGGACGCGTCGCGATAGCGGCCGGATCGGACCAAAGCCTCGATCAGCTTGTCGAAATAGGCGCCCAGGGCGAAATCGGTCGGCATGGCGACGTCTCCAGCCAGCGTAAGACGCTGAGTGTGGGGGCTGACAGCCTGGCGATCAACCGACGTAGCGCCGTTCGCAGCGGCGGCTGAGGCCGGTGAGGATCTCGTAGCCGATGGTGCCGCTGGCGCGGGCGAGGTCGTCGACCGTGACGTTCGGGCCGAGAACCTCCACCCGGTCGCCGCGCCGGGGCGGGTCGGGCAGGGCGGTGACGTCGATGGCGATCAGATCCATGGAGATGCGGCCCACATAGGGGCAGAACGCGCCGCCGAAGGCCGCCACCGCGCCGGGCGCGCCATCGGCGGAGCCTGCGGCGCGGAATACGCCGTCGGCGTAGCCGAGCGACAGGATGGCGAGCCGCGACCGGCGGGTCAGCCGCTCCGCGCCGCCATAGCCGACCGGGGTTCCGCCCTCCGCCTCGCGCAGCTGGACCACCCGCGCCTCGAGCCGCGCCA
>NZ_JBHTMX010000299.1:0-2330 GCF_042679725.1 Methylopila musalis | reverse complement strand
GGGGACGGGCTCGACCTCGGGCCGGGGCGGGACGTCCGCTTTGGCCGCGAGGTCCGGTTTCGACGCGAGGTCCGCGGCCGGCCGGCGGCGCCCGATCGGGCCGGTGGACTTGTAGATCGGCTCGCGGCGCGGGGCGCGGCCGAAGGAGGCCATGGCCCAGAGCGCGACCGCGCCGAGCGCCAGCATGACGCCGAGCGTCGCTCCGAGCACGGCCCAGGCCGCGCTCGCGACCAGACCGGAGCCCGCGTTCGCCGGCACGGCGGTGGAGGCGATGCGCAGGTTGACCGCGGAGATGCGGCCGAACTCGTCCGCCTCGCGGGAGCGACTCTCGAACGAGGTCAGAAGCCCGCGATTGGCGGTCGCCTCCTGCTCCAGCGCGTTCAGCTCGATCTGGTTCTGGCGGGCGCGGCCGACCTCGGCGGTCAGGTCGGAGACGCGGCGGCTCAGCTCCTGCTGCTCGTTCTCCGCGCGGCCGAGATCCACGCGCGCGGCGTCGCGGATGCGGTTCAGCTCCAGCCGGATGCCCTGCTCGATCTCGGTCACCCGCGAGCGCGCGTTGGTGAGCGCCGGGTGGCGCGGGCCGAGGTTGAGGCTGCTTTCGGCGAGATTCTCCCGCGCGGCGCTCAGGCGCTCGATCAGATAGGAGACGGTGCGCATGTCCTCGGTCGCGGTCAGCGCGCCGAGCGAGCCCAGATTGCGCTGCGCCTCCTCGAACTGGCGCACGCGGGCGGCGGCCTTGGCGAGACGTCCCTGCGCGGCGGTCGCTTCCGTGACCGCCTCCTCCAGCCGCTGCTCCACCACCAGCCGGTCGCCCGCCTTGACGAGGCCGTGGTCGCGGCGGAAGCGCTCGGCCTTGGCCTCGGAGTCCGCCAGCCGGGCGCGCAGCGCCTCCAGCCGGCCGGTCAGCTCCCGCGTCAGCTTGCGGCCGGATTCGGCGCGGCTCTCGCCGTCCTCGTCGATGAAGGCGCGCACCACGCCGTTGGCGATCCGCGCCGCGAGATCGGAGGTGCTCGCGGTCGCGCTCACGTCGACCAGATAGCTGCGCTCGGCGCGCTTGACGGTCAGCGCGCGCCGCAGCGCGTTCACGAGCGCCGGATCCGCCTGTCCGTCGGCGCCGAGGCTGCCCCGCAGGTCGGTCCCGGAGGCGCCGCCGTCGGCGGCCGCCGCGTCGCGCAGGCTTTTGCGGAAGGTGGGGTCGTCGGCCAGATTCTCGGTGCGGATCGCCCGCGCCAGCACGCGCTCCGACGTGATGAGCTGCATCTGGCTTTCGACGAAATTGATTGCGGCGTTGGCGTCGAGATTGCTGTTGACCATCTCGTTCGGAAACACCTGCAGCGACCGGGGGTCGATCAGCAGCTGGGCGCTCGCCACGTGCTTCGTCGGCAGGGTGGCCTTCACCGCGAGCCCGATCACGGCGCCGACCACGGCGAGGGCGACCACCAGCCAAAAGGCGCGGCGCAGATGCGCGAGAAGGGCGTCGAACGCCTGCGGCCAGGTCTGCGCCGAACTCTGCGCGGAGGCGGTCGTCTCCGGGGCGGCGGCTGGCTGCTGCGTCATCGTCCTGCCGTTCTCCGCCCTGTTCGCGAGCCTCGAGGCGGGCCGCGCCCGCCGCACCGGAACAAACTCCTGACGCGACAAGCTTAACATGCCGTTCCCGGCGCGGGAGTCCCCCCGGGGAGCAACGCTTGCGGGGAGGCGGCTGACGCCGCCTCACCCGCCTCGTTCCGGCCGGGAATGGCGTGGCCGGACCGACGTCGTCGGGGTGTTGAAGGCGCCCCGGTGATCGACGTTGCTGAGGCCAGAATGTGGCGGAAGTCCTGAAAAAGCGAGTAAAATTGGAAGTAAATCGCCGCCCGGATCGACGCTGCGTGAAAAGATGGTTAACGACGGGCCGCTATACGGCGCGCAATCTGTATTCGCGTCCGGTTCTGGCGCGTCTTCGTTCCGTTACGGGGCGGAGTCCCGGTTCGGAACAGGCGTCGCCAGCGCCGCGCAGCCGAGCAGGCCCGCGATGTCCGAGGTGACGATCACCGTGGCGGTGCGGCGCATCAGCTCGTCATGGGGGCGCTTGGCCTCGAAGGCGGCGCGGAAGGCCGCCGGGTCGATCAGACCCTGAAGCCGCGGCACCACGCCGCCGCAGAGATAGACCCCGCCCTGCGCGCCGAGCGTGAGCGCCATGTCGCCGGCGAAGCGGGCGAGCAGCGTCAGGTAGAGCGCGATCGAGGCGCGTGCGTCGGCGTCTCCGGCCTCGGCCTGCGCGCGGACGTCGGCGGTGTCGAGCGTGGCGCCCGCCCGGCCCGCGACCTTGCCGGCGGCGGCGTGCAGCCGGG
>NZ_JBHTMX010000298.1:0-2343 GCF_042679725.1 Methylopila musalis | reverse complement strand
CGCGACCCGGACCGACAGCGAAGCCGCGGGGTCGGTCGCGCCGACCGCCGCCAGAACCGCCGCCTGGCTGACCGCGCTGGTCCGCTCCCGGTCGGCGGCGTCGATGTCGAGCGGCGGGCGGCTCGCGCCCACCGCGGAAACGGACGTCACCATGGACAGCCCCTCCCCTCTCGCGGTGGATGAAGGGGAGAGCCTGCGCGGCGACGTCCGAAGAAGGCGTGCCGAAATCCGTTAAAGTCTTAACGGACTTCGCGTTTTCACCAGTTGAAGTCGAAGGTGTAAGCCACGCCCAGGCCGACCGTGAACTGGTCCTTGGACTTGAGGCGGCGCACGATCGGGCTGTCGGCGGCGTCGCCGACCAGACGGTTGTAGGCGCCGAAGGCCGTGGTGCTCCAGTTCGGCGTCCAGTCGTAGGTGACGGCCGCCGCCGCGCCCACCGACTTGATGCCGCCGCCGGCCTTGTAGCGGGACAGACGGCCGTTGCGGATGGCGTCGCGGGTGGTGACGCCGAAATACTCGTTCATGAAGTCGCTGTCGCCGAGCGACAGGCGCGGGCCGGCCGAGACCGTGAAGGCGCCGAAGCGTTCGATCCAGTCCGCCGCGATGTCGCCGACGAAGCCGTCATGGCCGCCGACGCCGTGGCGCAGCTCGCCGCGGATGCGGGTGTTGGTGGTCGGGTAGATCTCGACGAACACGCCGGGCTCCACCGCCCAGTCCACGTCGTGGACGCCACGGATGCGGCGCTCGTCGCTGCTGTCGCGCTTGGACTTGATGCGCGCCACCGGACCGATCTGGAACCGCTCGCTGTCGAACAGCGCGAAGCCGAAGCCGTCGTCCGGCGCGCCGAACTTCCACGGCTGGCCCGGACGGCGGATGCTCAGGCCCGGATAGCCGCTGACGGAGTAGTCGCGCGCGCCCTCGAACTCCGGCGACAGGACGCCGGTGGCCTTGATCGTGACGCGCCAGTCCGGCTGCACGCCGTCGGAGGGGGCGACGACGGTGCTCTCCACGTCCAGCGGCGCGTCGGCGGCCAGAGCGGGGACGGCGGCCGCGGCGAGAGCGACGAACGAAACGGCGAGCATTCGGATCATCGGGTTCGTTTCCATGGTGGCGGTCGGGCGCGTCAGGCGAGCGCGCCGCAATCTCTCGCCTAGTGATAGGGCTTCCTTGTCGTCCGTTCAGCCCAAAAACCGTCAAAATCGAGCGCCGTGGCGCCAGGGACACGGTCCCGCGAGCCGCAACGACCGCGCCTTCGATCGCGCTTTTTTGAAACTTTCTCGAACGGGGGGATTGCGGGAGCGTTTCCGCATGTCATCCTTCGGCAAAACGATTAAAAATTAGCGGGAGGGGACGATGGAGCGGCTAAATCCGCGCCAGCAGGAGATCGTGACGCTGGCCCGGGCGTCCGGTCGGGTCGGGGTCGAGGAGCTTGCGGCGCGTTTCGCGGTGACGCCTCAGACCATACGCAAGGATCTGAACGAGCTGTGCGATCGCCGCCTGCTCGCGCGCGTCCATGGCGGGGCCACGGTGTCGTCGGGCGTGGAGAACGTCGGCTACGAGGCGCGGCGCTTCATCGCGCAGGATGAGAAGCGGGCGATCGGCGAGGCCGCCGCGCGGCTGATCCCGAACGGCGCCTCGCTGTTCATCAACATCGGCACCACCACCGAGGAGGTGGCCCGCGCCCTCGACGGGCATGAGGGGCTGCTCGTCATCACCAACAATCTGAACGTCGCCACCCTGCTCTACCGCCATCCCCGGATCGAGGTGATCGTGGCCGGCGGGCCGGTGCGGCGCGCGGACGCCGGCATCGTCGGGCCGCCCGCGGTGGAGCTGATCCGCCAGTTCAAGGTGGACTACGCCGTGATCGGCGTCTCCGCCATCGACCAGGAGGGCGCGCTGCTGGACTACGACTACCGCGAGGCGGTGGTGAGCCAGGCCATCATCGACAACTCCCGCGAGGTGCTGCTGGTGGCCGACCGGCTGAAGTTCGACCGCTCGGCCCCGGTGCGCATCGGGCGCCTGTCCGACATCGACTTCTTCGTCACCGACCGCATGGAGTCGCCGACGGTGGCGGCGCTGTGCCGGAACCATGAGGTGCAGGTGGTGGAGGCGCTGGGGGAGCGCCCGTCGGCGGGCCTGCCGCCGGTTCAGGAGCTGGACGGCGTGTCCGCGCGGCTCGCCGCCGCCAGATAGCCCCGGCTGCGGTAGAGCAGGCTTGGCGCGCCCGCCTCGCCGGCGCGCACCGCCTCCAGTCGCAGCAGCACGATCAGGTGCGAGCCCACCGGCCGCGCCTCGACCACCCGGCCGTCGAACACGGCCACCGCGCCGCGCAGCGTCGGCGCG
>NZ_JBHTMX010000297.1:0-2345 GCF_042679725.1 Methylopila musalis | reverse complement strand
GGGCGCCGCGCGTCCCGCGGTCGGACGCGGCCGCCGGCTGCTGTCGGGCCGGCTCGACACCGGCCGCACCCGCGCCTGACGGGCGGGCCTTCAGTCCAGGAAAACGCGGCCCTGCCGGTCCTCGACCGCGACGATCCAGAGGTCCGAATCGAACCGCCGCTCGCGGGCGAGCTTCTCCTCCACCTCAAGCCCGTTCAGCCGCTCGCCGATCCGCTCGAAGCTGCGGTCCACGCCGTCGTCGCGCGCCTCGCTCTGGGGCGCCGGGCCATAGAGATCGTTGTCGCCGTCGAGGCGGTCCACCACGATGAAGATCGCGCCGGCCTCGGTCGCGCCGCGTTTGCGCACCAGCGCGAAGGCGCCCTCCAGATGGCAGCGGCGCACATAGGCCGAGACCCAGAACTCCGAGGTCAGCCGCGCGCTCACGCCGCGATCCCCGTCATTCGATCGTCATGCCGCTGACGGTCTGCAGCGCCTTCACAGTCTGGGCGTTGGGCTCGCCGGTGACCGGCAGGCGACGGTCGCGCTCGAAGCCCGAGATCGCCGCGCGGGTGGCGGCGCCCATCTTGCCGTCGATGGCGACCGGGCCGTAGCCAAGCTTCGCCAGCGCGCGCTGCACCGCCATGAGCTTCGAGGCGGAGGCGACGGAGCCGGTGGTCGCCGGCGCCGGGCGCGGCGCGGCGGCGGGCGTCTGGGCGGGCTGCGACGGCGACGGTTGCGCCTTCGGCTTCGCGGGCGCGGACAAAACCGTCGCGAGCAGCCGCTCGGACACCGCGCCGGTGGAGGGCAGCCGGTGCGCTTCCTCAAAGGCGGAGATGGCGGTCGCGGTCTTGGCGCCGAACATGCCGTCCGCCGGGCCGTCCAGATAGCCCCGGGCGATCAGCGCCTCCTGAATGTCGGCCACCAGCGCGTCCCGCGCCGGCAGCGGGGTCTGCGCGGGCGCGGTCGTCACCGGGCGAGGGGCCGCGTCCCGGAACAGCGGCGCGGGGTGGCGCCCCTGCTGCAGCGCCAGCGCGTTCACGAGAATGGTGACGACGCCGGCTGCGGCCACCAGCCCCGCCAGCGCGTCGATCGGCCGGCGCCGGACCACGCCCAGCGCGCCGGCGACCGCGCCGTAGGAGCGTCCGTCATGGTCGTCGTAGGGGCTCGCAGCGGCTTTAGGCACGTTTCTTCACCCTTGTCGCAGAGGTCGAGGCGGCCGGACGGCCCCGGCCGAAATCGGGCCGCGCCACCACGCCCTCGTCCGCCCCGGCGGGAGACCCGCCGTCGAGCGGCATGGCCACGGTGACGCGCATGCCGCGGCCCGGCGCGCTGTCGAAAGCGAGCCGGCCGCCGTGAAGCTCCACGAGGCCGCGCACCACCGACAGGCCGAGGCCCATGCCCTCGCGGGCGCCGGCCTCGCCTTCGGCCTGGAAATAGGCCTCGCCCAGCCGGTCAAGATGCTCGCAGGCCACGCCCACGCCGCTGTCGCGCACGGAGAGGGTCATCAGGCCGCGCGTGGCCGACAGCGTCACCGCCACGTCGCCGCCCTTCGGCGTGAACTTGATGGCGTTGGAGAGCAGGTTCAGCATCACCTGCGTCAGCGCGCGCCGGTCCGCCAGCAGCGGCGGCAGATCGGCCGCGACTTCGCAGGCGAGGCGCACGCCGGCGGTCTCGGCCCGGGGCGCCAGCAGCCCGACGCAATGGGCGAGCACCTCGCCCGCCGCGCAGGGCGCGGGCTGGACGGCGAAGCGGCCGGTCTCCAGCCGCGAAATGTCCAGCACATGGTCGACGATCTCGAGCAGATGCTCGCCGGACTGGCGGATCAGGGTGGCGTAGTCGCCCCGGCGTTCGGGCGCGGCGCGCATCAGGCGCTCGTCGCCGAGCATCTCGGAGAAGCCGATGATCGCGTTCAGCGGCGTGCGGATCTCGTGGCCCATGGCGGCGAGGAACTGGGCGCGCTGCACCGCCTCGTGGCGCGTGGCGGCGCGGGCGGCGCCGATCTCCTCGTCGCGCAGCCGCCGCTCGCTGACGTCGCGGAACACGGCGATCGCGCCGGTCCCGTCCGCGTCGCCTGCGACCCTGAGCTCCAGCCAGACGAAGATGGGGCCGTGCGCGCCGGCGAGGTCGTCGCGCCGCACGCGGATCTCCAGCGTCGAAGGTTCCTCGGCGGCGTAGGCGAGCGCCTGGAGATAGGCGGGCCGATCGGCGATGTGGACCCGCTCGAACAGGCCGCGGCCGAGCAGATCGCGCGGCGCGGCGCCGAGCAGGCGGTTGGCCGCGACCGACGCGCGCCGCACGGATCCGTCGCGGGCGTGGCGGGTGACGAGATCGTTCGCGGCGCCGGTGACGAGATCGAGTTCGGCGCG
>NZ_JBHTMX010000296.1:0-2385 GCF_042679725.1 Methylopila musalis | reverse complement strand
GGCGGGGTGACGGGCGCCGGCCGGACGGCGCGCACGATCGACCTCGCCGCCATGGGCCGGGTCGGCGGGGACCTGCGCGCGGCGAGCGCGACGGTTGGCGCGGGCGAGACGGTGCGGCTGCTGAAATTCGTGAAATCCGGCGACGACCTCGCCGATCTCGCGCCGTTCACGGCCCGGTTCGGCGCGCGCTCGCGGGCGGTGGCGGAGCTGACCGGGCGGGCGTCGCTCCGGGCGTTCCGCACCACGATCCGGCTCGGCGAGCGGCTGCTCGCCCATCTCTGGGCCGTGCTGCTGTGGTTCGGCGGGCTGATCTGCGGGGCGCTGTCCCATGCGGGCCTGCGCGTGGCGCGGGCGGTCGCGGCCCGCGTCTGAGAGGCCGGCGGAGAGGGGCTTCCCCCTCCGCCGGCCCGGTCGTCACGTCACTGGGCGAGAGCGGCGCTCTTCGACTCTTCGGCCTTCTTGAGCAGCGCCTCGAACTTCTTCTTGGCGACGCCCGTGAACTTCAGGCCCTTGGCGGCGTCGAGGTTCGGATAGTTCGAGCCGACGGCGATCAGCGCGACCATGCCCATGCCCACATGCGGCAGGCACTTCACGCCGTAGACGCCTTCCTTGTCGACGGTGACCGAGACGTCCTTCGAGAACTCGCCCTTGAACTCCTTGGCGCCTTCCGGAAGGAAGCCCGGCACGGTCTCGGCGTTGTGGCTCGGATCGGTGGCCACGAACTTGATCGTGTCGCCCACATTGGCCTTGATGAAGCTCGGCTCGAACACCATCCGGCCTTCTTCGCCCTGATTGAGCATCTTCACTTCGATCTCGGCCGCGTACGCGCTGGCGGTCATCGCCGCGAAGGCCGCGGCGGCGAACATCACGCCTCTCAACATGTCGCTCTCCCTGAACAATGAAACGGAGCGGATCGACGTCCCCTTCCGTGCGGATCGAACGATCGAAAACGCCCGGTTCCGTTGGGCGATTTTAGAGCGGCGGGCCAGTCAATAACAGGTTATCCGTTTGGACCTGTTTCCGATTTCCGGTTTCTGCATTTTCAATAACTTAGGCGCGAGACGAATTCCCATGGCCCGCGCGTGTCTTGCTGCGGCGCAGCGCCGGCGGAGGCCGCTCTGCGGCAGTTCGACGCGAGGAGGCGCGGGCTTAGAAGTCGGAGGCGACGCCCTTGCGCTCCCAGTCGCCATAGCGCACCGGATCCGGACCGTCGCGGCCGTCGATCTCCTTCGTCGCCGCAAGCTCGGCGGCGCGGCGCTCGTACTCCGCGCGGCGCTCGGCGGCCTCCGCCAGCGCGCGGCGGGCGGCGTCGCTCAAAGGTCTGTCGCGCGCGTCGTCCATGGGCGTCGTCTCCTGTCACGAAGGCGGGGGCGGGGGCCGCGGCGTCTTGGGAACGGCGGCCCCGCGCCCCACATGATACGCGACGACGGCGCGCGGGCGAAACGCCCCGGCGGCCGAAGGCACGGACACGGAGAGAGCCTCGATGAACTACTTCCGCACGGCGCTGCTGCTTGCGGGCATGACCGCGCTGTTCATGGGCGTGGGGTTCGTGATCGGCGGACGGGGCGGGGCGATGATCGCCTTCGTCGTGGCGCTGGCTATGAACGTCTTCAGCTACTGGAACTCGGACAAGATGGTCCTGCGCATGACCAACGCGCAGGAGGTGGACGCCCGGTCCGCGCCGGAGTTCTACGGCATGGTGGCGGACCTCGCTACGCGGGCGCAGCTGCCCATGCCGCGCGTCTACATCATCCACGAGGACCAGCCGAACGCCTTCGCCACCGGCCGCAACCCGCAGAACGCGGCGGTGGCCGCCACCACGGGGCTGCTCAACGGCCTGTCGCGGGAGGAGGTGGCGGGCGTGATGGCGCACGAACTCGCCCATGTGAAGAACCACGACACGCTGATCATGACGATCACGGCCACCATCGCCGGCGCGATCTCCATGATCGCGAACTTCGGCTTCCTGTTTTCCGGCAACCGGGAGAACAACCAGCCGCTCGGCGTGATAGGGTCGATCGCGATGATGATTCTCGCCCCCATCGCCGCGATGATCGTGCAGATGGCCATCAGCCGGACGCGCGAATACGCCGCCGACCGGCTCGGCGCCGAAATCTGCGGGCGGCCCGACTGGCTCGCCTCCGCGCTTCAGAACATCGAGCACGGCGCGGCCCGGATCGAGAACCACGCCGCCGAGCGCAATCCGGCCACCGCGCACATGTTCATCATCAACCCGCTGTCCGGCCAGCGCATGGACAATCTGTTCTCCACCCATCCGGCCACGCAGAACCGCGTCGCCGCGCTGATGGAGCTGGCGCGCTCCTGGGGCGGCGCGCAGGCGCGGGCCGCCGTCGCCTCGTCCGGCCCGTGGGGCGCCCCGACCGA
>NZ_JBHTMX010000295.1:0-2403 GCF_042679725.1 Methylopila musalis | reverse complement strand
GTCTGCGCCGTCGCGGGGGGCGCGCTGTCGCCGGCGAGGGCCTCGACGACGGGCGTCGGCGCGGCGACGAGGGCGAGCGCCGTCTCCGCCAGTCCCGCGGCGAGCGTCTGCGCGTCCGTGCGCGTGTCGTCGGAGTTCTGCGCCGCCTCGTCCAGCGCGCGGGCGAAAGAATCGTCCGTCTTCGCAGGCTGGGGCCCGGTCGGGGCCGAAGACGGCTGGGAGGCGGCGACAGGGGCGATGGGAGAGGTCATGAGCGGCGGATCCGGGTTCGGAACCCTGCTTCGCAATCTGCGTGCCAGCGCTTTTCGCTCAGATTCGAACCGCCCGCGCGCCCAGAGCCCGGCAGCTTCCGCCCCTCCCCGGCAAAAAATGCCGTTCGAAGGTAACCGTTGAGTTACTTAAATTGAATACAAATCGTTAGGAATTGGATGACTTCTCGTTAACGTTTGAAGATGCTTCGAATGCTAGTTCACCGCTTAGTCAAATGTTAAATGAGCGCCGCCTACGTTCTCTCACATCGGGTCTGATGCGCGTGAGAGTACCTTATGACCGAGCTGCAACGTGGGCGGACCAAGTACGTGATCGGGCCGGACGGAAGTCCGCTGACGGTCGCGGACCTGCCCCCCTCCGACACAAAGCGGTGGGTGATCCGCCGAAAGGCCGAAGTGGTGGCGGCGGTCCGGGGGGGACTGCTCAGCCTCGAGGAGGCCTGTCAGCGCTACACCCTGACGGTCGAGGAGTTCCTGTCCTGGCAGGCCTCGATCGACAGGCACGGACTGGCGGGGCTGCGGACCACGCGCATCCAGCAGTATCGCTCCTGACCCTCGCAAGACTTCGACCTCTTCGACGCCGGCCCTCGTGGCCGGCGTTTTCGTTTCCGGACGGGCTCCGCGAGGCGCGTTAACGGGTCGTTTACCAAATGCCGGGCAAATCTTGCCGGGTGGCGCAACACTCCCTCCGCGCCCGGAGAACGCCCCGTTGAACGGCTTCGTCGCATTCCTCCGCTCGTTCGGCGTCGGCCGTGTCGCGGCCCTGCTGGCGGTCGCGATCGCGCTGATCGGCTTCTTCACCTTCACGATCATCCGCTTTTCGCAGCCGACCATGACGCCGCTGTTCAGCGACCTGTCGCCGGAGGACGCCTCCGCGATCGTCAAGGAGCTCGACCAGCAGAACGTGCCTTACGAGCTGCGCCAGAACGGCGCCGGCATCCTGGTGCCGCAGGAGCAGGCCGCGAAGCTGCGCATGAAGATGGCGGAGGCCCGCCTTCCCGCCGGCGGCGGCGTGGGCTGGGAGATCTTCGACAAGGGCGACGGCTTCTCCGCCACCAGCTTCGTGCAGAACGTCAACCACCTGCGCGCGCTCGAAGGCGAGCTCGCCCGCTCCATCCGCTCGCTGAACCGGGTTGAGGCCGCGCGCGTCCATCTCGTCATCCCCGAGCGCCCGCTGTTCACCCGCGACGCGCCCCAGCCCTCCGCCTCCATCGTCATCCGGGCGCGCGGCCAGCTGGAGAGCGGCGAGATCCGCGCCATCCGGCATCTGGCCGCCTCCGCCGTGCAGGGGCTGAAGCCGGAGAAGGTGTCGCTGGTGGACGAGACCGGCCGCCTGCTCGCCGACGGCGCCGACCCGGATTCCGGCGCCGGCGCCAGCGACGAGCGGGTGACGAGCCTCGAACGCCGCCTGCGCGAGCGGGTGGAGGCCATCGTCGGCCGGGTGGTCGGCGCGGACCGCGCCCGCGTCGAGGTGCGCGCCGAGATGGACAACACCAAGTCCACCGTCACCGCCGACAGCTTCGACCCCGAAAGCCGGGTGGTGCGCTCCACCCAGACCCGCGAGGAGAACTCGCAGACCAGCGAGCCCGCCGAGCAGGGCGTCACCGTCGGCAACCAGCTGCCGAACGCAGCCGCCAACGCCGCCGCGGGCGCGCCCCAGAGCCGCGACCAGTCGAACAAGACCGAAGAGGTCGTGAACTATGAGATCTCCCGCACCACCCGCACCGAGGTGAAGGACGGCGGCCAGATCAAGCGGCTGTCGGTGGCCGTGCTCGTGGACGGCGTCTACACCCGCGCCGCTAACGGCGACGTCTCCTATGCGCCCCGCGTCCAGGCGGAGCTCGACCAGATCAGCGCGCTGGTGCGGGCGGGCGTCGGCTTCGACCAGGGCCGCGGCGACACGGTGGAGATCGTCAACCTGCGCTTCGCGGACCTGCCGCAGGCCACCTCCGCCGGCGAGCCCGAAAGCCCCTTCGCCGTCTCCCGCGAGGACATGATGCGCTGGGCGGAGCTCGGCGTGCTGGCCCTGCTCACGCTGGTGGTGACGCTGGTGGTGGTGCGCCCGCTGCTGCGCAAGGCGCTGTCGCCCGAGGGCGACGAGCGGCCGGCGCAGGCGGGCGCGGCGGCCGACGCC
>NZ_JBHTMX010000294.1:0-2430 GCF_042679725.1 Methylopila musalis | reverse complement strand
CGCAACGCGGGCGGCGCGCGGGGACCGACGCGTCTTTCGCGCGGGGCGGCCAGACTCGGACCACGGCGCCCGAAACTGCTTCGGCAGCGAGAACAGCGGGCGGGTCTCCCGCGCCTCCGCGGGCGCGACGCCGGTCACGGGCGCCGCCAGAGCCCCCGCGACCAGCGCGCCGCCAAGCAGGAACGCAAGCCTTCGGCTGGTTTTCATCACATGAAAACTGGGGCGATACGGTCCCGGCGCAAGCCGGCTTTCGGCCAAGACCGTCTTTGGTCGACGTTTGCGCGCGTTACGGCTGTGGTGTAACGCTCGGCTCTTGTTAACCGCGAGGACGCTTCTCCCGCCGTGACCGAAACCTCCGCAACGCCCCTGCTCGACGCCGTTCGCACGCCGGAGGATCTGCGCCGTCTGCCCGAAGACCAGCTCGACCAGTTCGCCGCCGAACTGCGGCGCGAGACGATCGACGCCGTCTCGGTGACGGGCGGTCATCTCGGCGCAGGGCTCGGCGTGGTGGAGCTGACGGTGGCGCTGCACCACGTGTTCGACACGCCGCGCGACCGGCTGATCTGGGACGTGGGCCATCAGGTCTATCCGCACAAGATTCTCACCGGGCGGCGCGACCGCATCCGCACCCTGCGCAAGGGCGGCGGCCTGTCCGGCTTCACCAAGCGGTCCGAAAGCGCGTTCGATCCGTTCGGCGCGGGGCATTCCTCCACCTCCATCTCGGCCGGGCTCGGCATGGCGGTGGCGCGCGACCTGAAGGGCGACGACAACCGGGTGGTCTGCGTCATCGGCGACGGCGCCATGTCGGCAGGGATGGCCTATGAGGCCATGAACAACGCCGGCGCTCTGGGCTCGCGGCTGGTGGTCATCCTCAACGACAACGACATGTCGATCGCGCCGCCGACGGGGGCCATGTCCGCCTATCTGGCGCGCCTCGTGTCCGGGCGCACCTATCTGTCGCTGCGGGAGATCGGCCGGGGCCTCGCCAAGCGCCTGCCGCGCTTCGTGGAGCGCGGCGCCGCCCGGGCCGAGGAATACGCCCGCGGCCTCGCCATGGGCGGCACCCTGTTCGAGGAGCTCGGCTTTTACTATGTCGGCCCGATCGACGGCCACAATCTGGAGCACCTGCTGCCCGTCCTGAAGAACGTGCGGGACGCGGATCAGGGCCCGATCCTGATCCACGTGGTCACCCAGAAGGGCAAGGGCTACGCCCCGGCGGAGGCCTCCGCCGACAAGTATCACGGCGTGTCCGCCTTCGACGTGGTGTCGGGGGCGCAGGCCAAGCCCAAGGCCAACGCGCCCACCTACACCCGCGTGTTCGCCGAGGCGCTGGTGGACGAGGCGCGGCGCGACGAGCGCGTGGTCGCCATCACCGCCGCCATGCCGGGCGGCACCGGGCTCGATCTGTTCGAGCAGGCGTTCCCCTCCCGCACCTTCGACGTCGGCATCGCCGAGCAGCACGCGGTCACCTTCGCCGCCGGACTTGCGGCGGAGGGGCTGAAGCCGTTCTGCGCGCTGTACTCCACCTTCCTGCAGCGCGCCTACGATCAGGTCGTCCACGACGTGGCGATCCAGAACCTGCCGGTGCGCTTCGCCATCGACCGCGCAGGCCTCGTGGGCGCCGATGGCGCGACCCATGCGGGCGCCTATGACGTGGCCTATCTCGGCTGCCTGCCGGACATGGCGATCATGGCGCCGGCCGACGAGGCGGAGCTGGTGCACATGGTGGCGACCGCCGCGGCCTATGACGACGGCCCGATCGCCTTCCGCTACCCGCGCGGCGAGGGCGTCGGCGTGGAGCTTCCGGCGCGCGGCGAGGTTCTCGCTCTCGGTCGGGGCCGGGTGCTGCGCGAAGGCTCCACCGTGGCGCTGCTGTCGCTCGGCACGCGGCTCGCCGCCGCGCTCGAGGCGGCGGAGGAGCTGGCGCTGCTCGGCGTCTCCACCACCGTCGCGGACGCCCGCTTCGCCAAGCCTCTGGACCGCGACCTGATCCTGCGGCTCGCCCGCGGGCACGAGCTGCTGATGATGGTGGAGGAAGGCTCCGGCGGCGGCTTCGGCGCCATGGTGCTCCAGCTTCTCGCGGGCGAGGGCGCGCTCGATCGTGGGCTCAAGGTGCGCACGCTGACCCTGCCGGACCGGTTTCAGGACCACGACAAGCCCGAGGTCCAGCTGGCCGAGGCCGGGCTCGACGGCCGCGCCATCGCGGCGAGCGCGCTTGCGGCGCTCGGCCCCAAGGGCGTCGCCGCTCTCAGGGCCTGACGACGCGCCGCGCTACAGCCGGCGTCACGCCAGCCGCCGCCGCATTCCTGCAAGACTGCGGGCGAACACGGCCGGATCGTCCAGCGCGCGGGCGAGCGTGATCGCGCCCTGGACGCCGGCCACGGTTTCCTCCGCCAGCGCCCGGGCCTCGTCCGGCGCGCGGCCGGCGCG
>NZ_JBHTMX010000293.1:0-2436 GCF_042679725.1 Methylopila musalis | reverse complement strand
GAGCGCGTCGTCGCCGGCCGCCCGCGCGGACGGATCGAGCGCCGCCGCCTGCGCCTCGAAGGCGCGGGCGTAGACGTCGGCGCCGAACATCTGGTGCAGCCGCCGCGCAGCCTCGTCGTTGCGGGACTGGCGCTGGAACCCCTGCGCGAAGGCGGGCGTCAGCGCCGCCATGGCCGCGCGCATTTGCGCCGGATCGACGCCATAGGCGCGCGCCATGTTGTCGAAGGCGGCGCCGCCCTGCGCCTGCCGCATCAGGTCGTAGAAGGTGAACATGGCGCTCGTCTCCCGGCCACGGCTTCGCGCGGCTCTTGTGGCCGGAAGCCTAAGCGGCGGCGGACGGAAGGTCCACCGCGCGGGCCGCGTCAGCGGCCGAAATGGCGGCGCAGCAGCCGCATGTTGCGGCGGTTCGCCTTGAACGCCACGTCGAACACCGATCCGAGGATCGGGATCGAGCCCACCGCCGTGTCGAGCGCCACGTTGCCCACCATCCGCACGAGGATGTGCGTCGGCGCGCCGAGATCGCTGGCGCGCTTGATCAGGTAGGCGGACACCAGCCCCATGGCGACGTCGCCGACGCCGGGGGCGAGGCCAACGGCCGCGTCGAGCCCGAAGCGCCAGGTGGTGCCGGGGATGCGCCAGCGCGAATCCAGCAGGGTCGCGAGGCGGTCCAGCTCATCAAGGATCGCGTCCTTGTCCGGCCGCTCCATGCGGCCGGCGAAACCGGAGGCTGCGTAAGCGGTCATTTGCGTACGATCACCCAGATGGCGTGAATGATGCCCGGCACGTAGCCGAAGATCGTCAGCAGGATGTTGAGCCAGAAGTGCAAGCCGATGCCCACCTGCAGGAACACGCCGAGCGGCGGCAGCAGAATGGCGATCAGGATGCGCACGACGTCCATCGAAACTTCCTCGCGTTCTACGCCCGGGGTCGGGCGGTCGCGGCGGAAACGCGCAAAGTGGGCGTTCCGTTCGCTCGAAACGTCAGATGGGGATGCGAAGCGTGCGAAAAAAGTCCTTCAGCAGGGCCGCGGACTCGGACTCCGCTATTCCGGGATAGACGTCCGGGGCGTGGTGGCAGGTGGGCAGGTCATAGAGCCGCGCGCCCGAGACCACCGCGCCGCCCTTCGGGTCCTCGGCTCCGAAATAGAGCCGCCGGATGCGGGCGAAGGAGATCGCGCCCGCGCACATGGGGCAGGGCTCCAGCGTGACGTGCAGGTCGCAGCCCGTGAGCCGCTCGGAGCCGAGCGCCTCGCAGGCCATGCGGATGGCGAGAATCTCCGCGTGCGCCGTGGGATCGTTCCGCTCGCGGGTGCGGTTTCCGGCTGCGGCGATCACCGCGCCGTCCCGCGTGACGACCGCGCCCACGGGCACTTCGCCGCGGGCCGCGGCGGCGCGGGCCTCGTCCAGCGCCCGCTCCATCGGCGAAGCCGTGATATCTCTCGTCAATTGACCGTCCACATGCTATCGCCCGCCGCATCATGACACAGTCCGACGAACCGACCTCAGCCGGCCCCGACGGGGCGCCGGAGCCCGCTTCCGCCGCGTCGCCTCCGGGCGAACGCGTGGCCAAGGTCATCGCCCGCGCCGGCCTCGGCTCGCGGCGCGAGGCCGAGCAGTGGATCACCGAGGGCCGCGTCGCCGTCAACGGCGCGGTCATCGACGCCGCCGCGCGCAACGTCACGCCCCGGGACCGGGTGACGGTGGACGGACGGGCGCTGCCGGCGCGCGAGCGCACGCGGCTCTGGCTCTACCACAAGCCGCGCGGCTACGTGACCACGACCCATGATCCGGAAGGCCGCGAGACGGTGTTCCAGATCCTGCCGCCCGCCATGCCGCGGGTGGTGACGGTGGGCCGGCTCGACATCAACACCGAGGGCCTGCTGCTGCTGACCAACGACGGCGGACTGTCGCGGGTGCTGGAGCTGCCGGAGACCGGCTGGCTGCGGCGCTACCGCGTGCGCTGCTTCGGCCGGGTGACGCAGGACAAGCTCGACGCGCTGAAAGAGGGCGTCACCATCGACGGGTTCCACTACGGCCCGATCGAGGCGACGCTGGAACGCCAGCTCAATGACAACTGCTGGCTGCAGATCGGTCTGCGCGAGGGCAAGAACCGCGAGGTGAAGCGCGTCGCCGAGCATCTCGGCCTCGCCGTCAGCCGCCTCATCCGCGTGTCCTTCGGCCCGTTCCAGCTGGGCGACCTCGGCGAAGGCGCGGTGGAGGAGGTGCGCACCCGCACCCTCGCCGACCAGCTCGGCCGGCGTCTGGCGGAGGAGGCGGGCTGCGATTTCGAGGCTCCGAGCGTCGATCACGGCGAGGACGCCCCGCTCGTCACCGGCGGGCGCGGCGCCGGCCGCAGGGCGTTCGAGCCCAAGGCGGTCGCGGCCAACGAGCCGCTGAGGGATCCGAGCCAGCGCGTCGGCCGCCGGGCGCCCGTGGC
>NZ_JBHTMX010000292.1:0-2443 GCF_042679725.1 Methylopila musalis | reverse complement strand
CTGACGTGCTGCGGCTGGTGGAGCGGCGCGGCGCGCCGGCGAAGCCGCGCGAGGCGGCGGGGCTGTTCCATGTGGCGATCCTGCTGCCGGAGCGGCGCGACCTCGCCCTCACGCTGGCGCGGCTCGTGCGCGAGCGGCTGCGCATCGGCGCCTCCGACCATCTGGTCAGCGAGGCGCTCTATCTGGACGACCCGGACGGCAACGGACTCGAGATCTACCGCGACCGGCCGCGGGAGGAGTGGCCCCGGCGCGGCGACGAGATCGCCATGGCGACCGAGCCGCTCGACGCGGAGCGGATGCTCGACCTGCTCGCGCCGGGCGTCGATCTCGACGCCGCCCAGCCGGCGGGAACCCGCGTCGGCCACATCCACCTGCAGGTCGGCGATCTGGCGGCGGCGCGCGCCTTCTGGATCGACGCGATCGGCTTCGAGCAGACCACCACCTATCCGGGCGCGGTCTTCATGAGCGCCGGCGGCTATCACCACCACCTCGCTGCCAATGTCTGGGCGAGCCGGGGGCGCGGCCCGGCGCCGGAGGGCTCCACGGGGCTGCTCAGCTTCGAGGCGATCCTGCCGGACGCGGCCGCCGTGGACGCGGTCGCCGCCCGCCTCGACGCCCGCCGCCTCCCCTACGCCCGCGACGCCCACGGCCTGCGCGTCGCCGACCCCTGGGGCGCGACCATCGTGTTCGTACCGGCGTGACAGCCGCTGCGGCCACGACGCCCTGCCGCTTTATGAGTTCGTGACCCAGCTATCCGTGGAGGGATTTCAGGGTGGCGCGTCAGATCAGACCGTCGCGGCGTGCGGATTGAGGAGGCGATGCGCTGGGGAGAAGACCTGCCGGCGGGCGCTGTCGGAGCCTGAGCGTCGGGACGCCGCGCTGACGCGATGTTCGGGCGCCCGCCAGACGGTTCGGGTCAGTTTCGCCTTGGGTCCAGTGAGGCTCGGACGGAACGTGCCCACCCCTGACATACGGGGCTGCGGGCGTGACAGCTGGAGCGGTGGATCGTGGGGTTTTCGCCGTCTATCGTCTCGGTGACAATCAGGTCGCGCCCCTCAAACCCGCCCAGCGACGGCGTCGCCTTGTCGCCGGCGACATCGGCAGATGACACGTGCTGCCGTATTTCCGGATGGAGACGCTCACGGCGTGAGATGTCCGGCGCGGCCGACGTCCGGTCGGCGAGACCTCGACGGCGCCGTTAGGCCGCCGGGTCGCTCAATGCGGTTGGGTGGGGAGGGTGTAGCCGCCGGTGCGGATGCGTTCGGGCAGGCGCTCCACGAACGTCGCGGTCGCTTCCTCGCCGAAGAACAGCACGAACTCCTTCAGCGCCGCGAACAGGGCGGCGTGGGCCACGCAGTCGGGCGCGATGCCGTCCAGCAGCGCCTCTTCCCAGGCTTCATCCAGATACACCAGCGCCGCGCGTCGTCCGTCCGTCCCCGTCTCTTCGGTCGTCGAATCGTTTTGAGCCATCGCATGTCCTTCCGTCCCGCCCTGAATCTAGCGGAACGCAGCGCGAAGTGGATCGATTCTCGAAGAAACGGTTAACGCGCGAGGGACAATTCGACAGGTTTTCGCGTCACGGCCCGTAGCGATCGCTTACGTCGGTCGCCACCGTTCGCGCCTCCGTGAGGAAGCGGCGGGCGGCGAGTTCGGCGGCGGGCGTGCAGGCGCGGTAGCTGCGCGCCCAGGCCCGGTAGCTGTCGTTGAAGGCGCCGGCCAGCCGGTCGCGCCGCTCGGGCGAGGCGCCCTCCGCCTGCACGAGGCTCGCCATGCGTTCGCGCCAGACGCCTGCGTCCGCCGCCCCGCACACGGCGCGCAGGTGGTGCAGGCCGCCGAGAACCTGCGCCAGCCGGATGAGCTGGGGCTCGTAAGGCGGCGCGGACGGGGCGGCGGGCGCGGCCGGGGGAGGGGCTTTTGCGGCGGCGGCCGGAGCGGTCCGGGTGCGGCGCTCGCCCGAATCGGTCTGCGCCGCGGCCGCTCCGACGGGCGCCAGCGCAAGAGCGAGCGAGAGAAGAACCGGCGCGACCGTCATGACGGCGGCGACTCTGCCGTGGCGGCGCTCCGGTGACAAGCGCCTCACCCGGCCCGCGCCACCGCGGCCGCCGCGATCTCCGCGAGCCGGGGCGTGGCCTCCAGCCGCGCGATCGCCTCGGGCGCGAACCAGCCGATCTCCAGCGCCTCGGCGCTCACGACGCCCTCGCCGGCGAGCCATCGGCCGGCGAAGGCGAGGATGGTCACATGCCGCTCAACGGCCCCGTCGGGCGCTTTCAGGATCACGTCCACCACGTCCACGAGGCCTACGATCTCGGCCGTGACGCCGGTCTCCTCGCCAAGCTCCCGCAGCGCCGCGTCGGCTGCGGTCTCGCCAAGCTCGATCATGCCGCCGGGCGCGGACCAGACGCCGCGCAGGGGCGGCGTCCCGCGCCGCGCCAGCAGCGCGCGG
>NZ_JBHTMX010000291.1:0-2447 GCF_042679725.1 Methylopila musalis | reverse complement strand
GTGTGGCGCGAGGAGCCGGTGGCGGAGGGCGTCGCCGCGCTCGCGCGGGCGCAGGCCGCGCGCCTCTCCCGCTTCGAGGGCGACCCGCGCTTCCGCGATCCGCGCGCCTGCGGGACCATCGCGGCGGTGAACCTCGCCGTGCCGGATGGCGGCTATCTTGCCGAGATCGGCCTCACCCTGCGCCGCTTCTTCCTGGAGCGTGGCGTGCTGCTGCGCCCGCTTGGCGACGCGCTCTACGCCATGCCGCCCTACTGCGTCACCGAGGCCGAGCTGGATCGGATCCACGACGCGCTGTTCGACGCGGCCGATCTCGTCGGGGCCGGGCGATGAGCCTGCGCGGAACCCGGCTCGCCGGCCTCGGCTGGGCCGCGCCCGAGCGGCGGGTGACGAGCGCCGAGATCGAGGCCTCGCTCGGGCTCGAGCCCGGCTGGATCGAGCGCCGCACCGGCATCCGCGAGCGCCGCTGGGCCGGCGACGGCGACACCCTGTCCAGCCTCGCCGTCGCGGCCGGGGAGCAGGCGCTGGCGGACGCCGGCCTAGACCGCGCCGAGATCGGGTTGACCCTGCTCGCGACCTCCACGCCGGACCAGCTTCTCCCCCCGACCGGCCCGCTGGTGGCGCATCGACTCGGGTTGTCGCGCTCCGGCGCGGCGGATCTGGCGGGCGCCTGCGGCGGGTTCCTCTATGCGCTGACGCTCGCCGAAGGCCATGCGCGGCTCACGGGCAAGGCGGCGCTCGTCATCGGCGCCAACATTCTTAGCCGGCGCATCAACCCGGCGGAGCGCGCAAGCTCCGTTCTGTTCGCGGACGCCGCCGGCGCCGTGGTGCTGGCGCCCGATCCCGATCTAGCGCGCGGCGTCGCGGCCTGTTCGCTCGCCGCCGACGGCGCGGGCTACGGCCTCGTGGGGATCCCCGCCGGCGGCTCCAGCCGTCCGTTCGCGGACGGCCTGCCGATCGAGGACACGCTGATGGCGATCGCCGACGGGCGCGGACTGTTTCTCGAGGCGGTGAGGCTGATGACCGAGTGCTCGCGCGACGTGCTGGCGCAGGCGGACGTGGCGGCGGAGACGGTGGACCGCTTCGTGCCCCATCAGGCCAACGCCCGCATCTTCGCGGCCGTCGGAGCCAAGCTCGGCGTGCGGGACGCGGCCATGGTGTCGAGCATCGCGGACTTCGGCAACTCCTCGGCCGCCACCATTCCGCTCACGCTGGCGCTGTCCCATCAGGCGAAGCCGATCGCTCGGGGCGAGACCCTGCTGCTCGCCGCCGCCGGCGCCGGCATGACCGGCGGCGCGCTGCTGATCCGGGCGTAAAAGCCGTCCGTCCGCGCGAATGAGCTGTGGCCGCCGCGTCGCCGCTTATGGACAGCGGCGCCCCCGCTCCGTAACGCTCAAGACCCCTTGCGACCGAGACCTCCGAGCGGCCCCATGACCGATGCGACGACCGCCCCCGCGCGCGTGACGCCGATGATGGAGCAGTATGTCGAGATCAAGACCGCCAATCCGGACAGCCTGCTGTTCTACCGGATGGGCGATTTCTACGAGCTGTTCTTCGCGGACGCGGAGATCGCGAGCCGCACGCTCGGCATCACGCTGACCAAGCGCGGCAAGCATCTCGGCGAAGACATCCCCATGTGCGGCGTGCCGGTGGAGCGGGCCGACGACTATCTCCAGCGCCTGATCGCCGCCGGCCACCGGGTCGCGGTCTGCGAACAGACCGAGGATCCGAAAGAGGCGAAGAAGCGCGGCGGCAAGTCCGTCGTCCGGCGCGACGTGGTGCGGCTCGTCACCCCCGGCACGCTGACCGAGGACGCGCTGCTGGAGCCGCGCCGGGCGAACCTGCTGGCGGCCGTCGTGCGCGTGCGGGCCGAAACCCAAGGCTTCACCCTCGGCCTCGCCCATGTGGACATCTCGACCGGCGCTTTCGCGGTCGGCGAATGCGATCCGGACACCCTGTCCGCCGCGCTGGCCCGGCTCGATCCGGCCGAGGTGCTGGTGCCGGAAGCGCTGCGCGACGAGTTCGCGCCCGCGGTCGCCGAGACCCGCGCCGCCCTCACCCCCGCCTCCCGCGACCTGACCGATCCGGCGCGAGCCGAAGCCCGGCTCGCCGGCCATTTCGGCGTGGCGACGGTGGAGGCCTTCGGCGCGCTCTCCCGCGCGGAGGTGACGGCGGCCGCCGCCATTGTCGGCTATCTGGAGCGCACCCAGCTCGCCAGCCGCCCGCCGCTCGCCCGGCCCCAGCGGGAGGCGCGCGGCGCGGCGATGGAGATCGACGCCGCCACCCGCGCCAATCTGGAGCTGACGCGCACCCTCGCCGGCCAGCGCGAGGGCAGCCTGCTCAGCGTGATCGACCTCTGCGTCACCTCCGCCGGCTCCCGCCTGCTGGCGCAGCGCGTGGCCGGGCCGCTGCTCGATCCCGCCGCCATCGCCCGCCGCCACGACGCGGTG
>NZ_JBHTMX010000290.1:0-2448 GCF_042679725.1 Methylopila musalis | reverse complement strand
GCTGGTGGGCGAAGCCGGCCATGTGCTGCCGCCGATCGGCGCGCAGGGGCTCAAGCTCGGCGTGCGGGACGCGGCCTCCGCCGCGCGGCAGGTGGCGCTCGCGCTCGCCGAACGGCGCGATCCCGGCGACCGCGCCACGCTCGTCGCCTATGAGCGCGACCGGGCGGGCGACGTGCACAGCCGCACGCTGGCGACCGACCTGCTGAACCGCTCGCTTCTCAGCGCCGCCCCGCCGGTCCATCTGGCGCGCGGCCTCGGCCTCAAGGCGCTGGAGACCATCGGCCCGCTGCGGCGCTTCGTGATGCGGCAGGGCGTCGGCGGATAGGCGCGACGCTCAGTCGAGAAACGCCGCAAGCTCCGCGCTGACCGCCTCCGGCGCCTCGATCGTCGACAGGTGGCCGACGCCGGGCAGCGTCACCAGCCGCGCGTCGGGAAGCGCCTGCGCCATCCGCCGCGCATGCTCCGGCGGCGTCGGCAGGTCGTTCTCGCCCACCAGCACCAGCGCCGGACAGGCGACGCCCGGCAGCAGCGAGGCCTGTTCCGGCCGGTCGAGGATCGCCGTCATCTGGCGGGCGAAGGCTTCGGCGCCGGTCGCGAACAACATCTCCCGCACCAGCGCCTCAAGCTCCGCGTCGTTCTCGCGCGTGCGGTCCACGTAGCGGCCGAAGGTGGCCTGATGGATGGCGCCGAGCTTGTTCCTGCGCGCGGCCGCGATCAGCGTGCGGCGGCGGTCCCGGCCTTCGTCGGTGTCCGGCTCGGCCGTGGTGTCGAGCAGCGCCACACGCGCCACCCGCTCGGGCGCCCGGCGCAGGACCTCGAACGCCACGTAGCCGCCCATGGAGAGGCCCACAAGCGCGAACCGCTCCGGCGCCTCCGCCAGAAGGCTGTCGGCGATCGCCCCGATCGTGTCGTGGCGCGTGTGGTCGGCGACGCGGCAGCGCGCCTCTCCCAGCGCCGCGATCTGATGCGCGAACAGTCGCGCCGTGCAACCGAGGCCGGGCACGAAGACGACCGGCAGTTCTTTCGCCATGATTCTTGCCCTTCGGGTGCGATGAAGCGGCGCGCAGGCCAGATCGGCCCCTCGCGGAGATTGACAAAACAGCGTAGATGCCGCATCTCCGCCACAGATCGCAAGTCGCGGTGAACGATGGCGTTTTCCAGCGACGGCGCGTTTCGCGCCTCAGGTTCGATTCCGCCACATTCGATTTCGATTTCCAAGGACGACATGACTTTCTCCGAACTCGGACTGAGCCCGAAGGTGCTCGCCGCCGTCGAGGCGTCTGGCTACACCCAGCCGACGCCGATCCAGGCGGGCGCCATTCCGCATGTGCTCGCCGGGCGCGACGTTCTCGGCATCGCGCAGACCGGAACCGGGAAGACGGCGTCGTTCACGCTGCCGATGCTGACGCGGCTGGAGCAGGGCCGCGCCCGGGCGCGCATGCCGCGCACGCTCATCCTCGAGCCGACGCGCGAACTCGCCGCACAGGTCGAGGAAAATTTCGTCCGCTACGGGCAGAACCACAAGATCTCCATGGCGCTGCTGATCGGCGGCGTCTCCTTCGGCGATCAGGACGCCAAGCTGACCCGCGGCGTCGACGTGCTGATCGCGACCCCGGGCCGCCTGCTCGACCACCACGAGCGCGGGCGCCTGCTGCTGACCGGCATCGAGATCCTCGTCATCGACGAGGCCGACCGCATGCTGGACATGGGCTTCATCCCGGACATCGAGCGCATCTGCAAGCTGATCCCGGCCGCGCGCCAGACGCTGTTCTTCTCGGCCACCATGCCGCCGGAGATCCAGCGCCTCACCCAGCAGTTCCTGCGGGACCCCGAGCGCGTCGAGGTGGCCCGCGCCTCCTCCACCAACGCCTCCATCACCCAGCTGCTGGTGGCGACCGACGACGACCCGGCCGCCAAGCGCGACACGCTGCGCCACGTCGCCCGCGACCAGGAGAACTTCAAGAACGCCATCGTGTTCTGCAACCGCAAGCGGGACATCTCGGTGGTGCAGAAGTCGCTGGACAAGCACGGCTTCCGCGTCGCGGCCCTGCACGGCGACATGGACCAGCGCGCCCGCATGGCCGCGCTCGACAGCTTCAAGAACGGCGACGTGGACCTGCTGGTGGCGAGCGACGTCGCCGCCCGCGGCCTCGACATCCCGGACGTGAGCCACGTCATCAACTACGACGTGCCGATCCACCCGGAAGACTACGTGCACCGCATCGGCCGCACCGGCCGCGCCGGCCGCACCGGCGTCGCGATCACCCTGGTCGCCCCCTCGGACGGCAAGCATCTCGACGCGATCGAGAAGCTCACCAACGCCAAGATCGCCTGGCAGGGCGACGCCCTCTCCGGCGAGACGCTGGCGGAAAGCTCGCGGTCGTCGGGCCGCAGGCGCGGCGGCGCGCGGCGCACGGATGAGCCGGCCGCGGCCAAGCCGGCCGCGCC
>NZ_JBHTMX010000289.1:0-2462 GCF_042679725.1 Methylopila musalis | reverse complement strand
TGCGCGGCGTGCTCGGCGCTGGTGGCGTCCGGCGCGACGGGCGGCGGCGTGGTCGCGGACGGAGGCGGCGCGGGCGGCGTCTCCACGTCCTTGCCGAGATAGCCGAGCGCGAGCGGGCGGTAGGCGCAGACCTTGCCGCAGCCGTCGAGATAGGCCTGATACCGGCCCTCGGCGCTCAGCCGCCGCCAGTCCTCGTCGTCCTTGCGCGCGGCTGCGTCGCGGTTGCGCTTGAGCAGGCGGTCCATGGCCTGACGGCGGTAGGCGCAGGGCTCGCCGCACTGGGCCACGTAGCGCTCCAGCGCCTCGCGCGATCCGTCGGCCTCGGCCGCGCGCCACTGCGCCTCGTCGCGGGCGAGGTCGAACACCCGGCGGATCGCCGGCGCCGGCTCCACCTGCGGCAGCGACAGCGCGGCGACTTCGATCTCGGGCTCCTGCTCGCGGCCGACCTCGCGCCGGGCCGCGTCGCGCACCTCGCGGGTGACGTAGGACTGGAGATCGCTCCAGGCCACGCGCCGCGTCTCCGCGCCGGCCGGGCTGGCCGGGCCGTTTGGATTGGCGAGCCCCGCCGCCGCCATCAGGAAGCGGCTGGTGAACAGGCCGAGCCTGGCGCCGTCGTCCCAGTTGGCGGGGGTGGCGCCGGAGGTGGCGGCGAGGCGCAGGATGCCGGCGCCGGCCTTGGGCTTGGCGGGGCTGAAGCCGGGGGCCGAGACCGCCAGCATGTTCTCGCCCCTGCGGCCGGTCTCGCCGGTGAAGCAGGCGTCGACCATGACGATCACCTGCCGGTCCGGCCCCACCTTCTGCTTCACCAGCTCCAGGTTGCGGTAGAGCGTTTCGAGCGCGAAGCCGCTCTCGGAGAAGTTCGGGTCGCCGTCCTGGGGCAGCAGGAACGGCTGCCGGGTCTTCAGGTCCGGCGCGCCGTGGCCGGAATAGTAGACGAACACGTTGGAGCGCCCGGCCGTCACGCTGCGCCACAGCCGCCCGCCCTGCGGGTTGGCCTCGCTGCCGAAGGCCTGGTTCAGCTCGTTCAGCGTGGCGTCCTTGAGCAGGAACACGTTGCTGTCGCGGAAGCCGAGGCCGCGCACCAGATAGTCCCGGATCGCGTCGGCGTCGTTGTGGGCGTAGTCGACCGGCGTGGTCTGCTTGTAGTCCCGGTTGCCGACCACGATCGCGATGGAGTCCGCGTTGTCGTCGAGCGCGCGGGAGGGCTCCGCCATCGCGGTCGCGATCAGGCTGACGAGAAGGGCGAGCACGGCGAGAGGGCGAAGCATCAGGCGGTCTCCGGCGATCGGGCTCCCGCCGGCGCGATCGCCGCGCGGGAGCCGTCGTCAGGTCGTTGCGCGCTTCGGCTTATGCGCGCGGCGAAGGCCGTCGGACCCGGGACAGCCTGAAGAGTGTCAAAGCGCGCGCGGCGCCGCTCGTCAACCGACCAGTCGGTGACCGCGTCCGCGCGCGCCGGTCAGAACGCGCGGACCAGGGCGTTCAGCTCCCGCTCCAGCGCGCCGATGGCGGCGCGCTTCTCCGTGCGCGCGGCCTCGAGCTCGGTGAGTTCGGTCTCCTGCGCCGTCATCCGCTCCAGATAGGAGCGGGCGAGGGCGCCGTCGGCCGGCACGGCCGAAAGGTTGCTGCGGATGCGCTCCTGCTCGCTGCGGATGCGGGCGGCTGCGGTGTCGATGTCGCCGATCTCCTTGTTGGCCGCCACGAGCGCGCCGCGGGCCTTGGCGAGCGCGGAGAGCTTCTGCTTCACGGCCGGATCGGTCGCCGACGACGCTAAGCGCACGAGCTGCGCGTTCGGAGCGGACGACAGCCGGAAGGACTGGGAGCGCGTGATCTCCTCCTCCGCCACGATGTCGACCGAGCCGCCGGCGGGAACCACGGCCTTGAGCCGACGCGCGTCGGCGGTCTCGCCGGACAGGTTGGCGGAGCGGAAGGTCCAGTCCGGCAGACGGGGATGCTCGATCACCACGGTGCGGGGCTGGTCGGGCGCGCCCTTCACCGCATAGGTGGTCTTGCGGCGGTCCACCACCGAGGCCGTGACCGTCCCGTCCACGATCTTCACGTCCAGCACGCGGTTGTCGGACTGCCGGTCGGTGCGGATCTCGACCTTCCGGTCGAGGGCGAAGCTCGCCATGCGGGTCTCGCCGGCGGGCGTCGAGGGCAGGCGGGCGTCGCCCTCGTAGCCGGCCTTGGCGTCGTAGACGGTGACGACGCCCGGCGGCAGCGTGGCCTTGGAGCCGTTCGTCACCACCAGCGCCGCCACCGGATGGCGGCTGGCGGCGCCCGGCGTGAACAGCGACACCCGCTCCGAGGCGGCCGCGATGTCGGCGATCGGCATGGAGATCGTGCGTCCGGCGGCGAGAGTCACCCGCGCCGGCAGCGCGTAGCGGGCCGAGACCTCGCCTTCGGTCGCCTCCGCTTCGGCTGCGGCGGGCGCGGCGCGGGGACGCTGGGCGCCGGGGGCGGCC
>NZ_JBHTMX010000288.1:0-2474 GCF_042679725.1 Methylopila musalis | reverse complement strand
CACCGGCGGCAGCGGCGCCGCGGAGGCGAGCGCCGGCGCGACGTTCACCGCGATCACGCGCGGCTGGCGGGGCTCGGCGGTGGCCGTGACGACGGCGGGTTTCGCAGTAGCCGTGGCGGTCGTGACGACGGCTGGTTTCTCGGCGCTGGCGACGACTGTGGCGGGCGCCTTGGCGCGGCCGTGCGGCGCCATCTCCATCGCCTGCGCGAACACGGACGCGCCGCGGCGGCCCATGCCCACCTGATCGAGCAGGCCCTGGCGCTTGGCCTCGTAATAATAGCCGCTGGCGTAAAGCTGCACGGCGCGGTCGGGGTTTCCGCGGGCGGTCCGGTAGGCGCCGGCGAGGTAGCGCACGGCGTAGGTCAGGTTGGTGTCGGCGTCGAGCAGGCCGGCGGCGTCGCCCCGATAGCCCATGCCTTTCGCGGTGGCGTGCTTGATCTGCATCATGCCGTAGTGGCCGCGATTGTAGGCCTTCGGATTGTAGCGGCTCTCCCGCACGATCACCCGGCGGACCAGCGTCTCGGGCACTCCGTTCACGGCCGCATGGCGGGCGATGATAGCGTCGTATTGCGCCGGGCCGGACGCGGTCTGCGCCGCGGCCCCGTGCGTGAAGACGACCGCCAGCGCGATCCCGAACAGCCCTGCTTTCACGCGTCCGGTCCCTGGCCGTTTCGACGAAGGTTCTGGATCGGTCTTAATTGAGGCCATTCCGTGACGTCTGGCCCGATTTGGGACGCATTCCGACCGTCAGCCACCCTCGTCCTCCGCCTTGTTCAGCCACAGGTTGAGGCTCGGCGGCCGCTCGTCGCTGAGTTTCAGGATGGTCTCGCGCAGCCAGCGGTGGCCGGGATCGCCGTCGTAGGAGGCGTGCCACAGCATGGAGATCGCGACATCCGGCAGGATCACCGGGGCCGGGCTGACCGCGAGGTCCAGCACCTCCGCGAAGTAGCGCGCCACCCGCGCGTGCATGGTGGCGATCACCGGCGCCTGCTTCACCACGAAGGGCGCGGCGGTGAAGCGCGGGGAGGTGAGCACGATGTCGCGCGATAGGCCGATCTTCGCCAGCGCGTCGTCCACCACGCCATGGGGCGTCTCCACGAGGCTGGTGAGCACGTGGGGCAGCCGCACGTAATCCTCGAGCGAGATCGGCGCCGACACGCCGAGCAGGTCGGGATTGAAGATGCAGAGATAGCTTTCCCGCTGCAGCAGGCGGCGCTTGTGGTGCAGCTCGCCGTCCTCGAACAGGCCGATGCCGAGATCGACCCGGTCCTGGTCGAGATCCTGCAGAATGCGGATGCGGTCGATGGTGCGCACCAGCAGCCGCACGCCCGGCGCTTCCTTCCGCAGCAGCGCGATCAGCTTCGGCATCAGCAGCACCTCGGCGCTGTCCGGCATGCCGATGGTGAAGGTGCGCTCCTCGGTCGCCGGATCGAACGCCTCGCGCCGGGCCACCATCTCCTGGATCTGGGCGAGGGCGGCCCGCGCCGGCTGGATCAGCGCCTGCGCCCGGGGAGTGACGCGCATGCCCTGCGGGCCGCGGATCAGCAGCTCGTCGCCGAACATGGTCCGAAGCCGCGCCAGCGCATGGCTCATGGCCGACTGGCCGAGCCCGACCCGCGCCGCCGCGCGGGTGACGCTGCGCTCCGTCACCAGCGCGTCGAACGCCACGAGCAGATTGAGGTCGAGACGACTTAAATTAGCGTGGTCGATATTCAATATGAATCCGATCGTTTTGATCGATGACGAAAGACTGAGTATCTTTGGCGCAGATCACGGGGGTCGGCCCCGACGAGCACATCACGGAAGAGTGTCACCATGTCGCTGCGCGCCGCAATCGTCTCTCTCGCCCTCATCGGCTCGGCGGCCTCCGCCGGCGCCGTCGAGCTCAACGCCGGCTCCGCGAGCCGGATCGAAGTCGGCGACCGCAAGGGCGTCGCCTACTACACCGTGGAGCCCGCGGGCTACCGCGTGGTCGCCGGCCTCGCCCGCCGCGCAGGCGTGCCGCCGCTGCGCATCGAGACCACGCTCGCGGGCGACCAGCGCGTGCTGGCGCTCTCGCCGCAGGGCGTCGGCGAGCCGCTCGCAGCACTCGAGATCGTCCGCCAGGGCGACAAGGTGTTCGTGCGCCCGCTCGGCGCCGGCCTCTGAGGCCGGAACCGCTTCAGGCTGACGGCGCGCGGGTCCCGCGAGGGGGCGCGCGCCGCACGCCGCTCAGGCTGCGGGAGGCCGGCGCGCCGAAGGTGCGTCGGAAGTCCCGCGCGAAATGGGGCTGGTCGGCGTAGCCGGCCGCATGGGCCGCGGCGGTGAAGCTGGCGCCGCCCACGATCTCCGCGATCGCCCGCCGCATGCGCGTCCAGCGGCGGTAGCGGCGGAACGACACCCCGATCTCCGCCGTGAACAGATGCTGCAGCCGGGAGACCGACAGACCGGCGGCCCGCGCCGCCGCGTCGAGCCGGACGTCGGCGTCCGCCGCC
>NZ_JBHTMX010000287.1:0-2505 GCF_042679725.1 Methylopila musalis | reverse complement strand
CGCAACAGGCCGTCGAGCCGTCCCAGCAGCACCGCGTCGCGGCCGGTCGGCGCAGTCGCCGACGAGGCCTCGCCGAACGCCGCCGGCGCGGCGTCGGGCTCGTCCGCGCGGCGGTAGCCGCCGTTCACCTTGGAGACGACGACGCTGTCGAAGGTCAGCAGCGCGGAGGCGAGCGCCACGGGCGCGGGCGTCTTGGAGCCCTCGCGCAGCGTGGCGCCGCGGCGTCCGTAGCGAAAATTGACGAGATAGCGCTGTTCGCCCTGCAGAGCGTCGTTCTCGACGAGATCGACCTCATACACCTTGTCGGAGGTTCCCGCCGTGAGCCCAAGGCGGGCCGATCGGATGATGCGCATGCGCTCCCCATGGCCTGTCGGTCATGCGGAGGCAGAGGTAGCGCGGAACGGCGGGGGAGGCAAACCGCAGACGGATTTCGGCTTTGGCGAAAATCAGCGCTTGCCTTCGCTCATGATCTGACGTTTATTTCTGTAATGACAGAAATTACAGACAAATCCAGCAAGCTGCCGCCCGCGGTCGAGGCCTTCCTGCTGAGCTGGGGCGACATGGGCGGGCAGTGGGGCGTCAATCGCTCCATCGGCCAGATCCATGCGCTGCTCTACCTCTCGGAGCGGCCGATGACGGCGGAGGAGATCGCCGACGATCTCGCCATGGCGCGCTCCAACGTCTCGAACTCGCTGAAGGAGCTGCTGGCCTGGAACCTGATCCGGCGCGTGCCGGTGCGGCAGGACCGGCGCGACCATTACGAGGCCGAGACCGACGTCTGGGAGATCGCCGCCCGAATCGCCGCCCGGCGCAAGGAGCGGGAGATCGACCCGGCGATCGTAGCGCTGCGGCGCTGTTCGTCCGAGGCCGACGCCGATCCGGAGGTCAGCCCCGAGGCGCGGCGCCGGCTCAAGGCCATGCTCGACTTCACCGTCGCGCTGGACCGCTGGTACGGCCAGATGTTGTCCCTGCCCAAGGGCAAGCGCGACCTGCTTCTGAGGCTCGGCGCGAAGGTCGCGTCGTTCCTGCCGGGGGACAAGTCCTCGGCCAAGACGAAGGACTGACGGGAGGACCATCATGTCGGCGCAGCCCAGGCTAGACGCCCAAGCCCTGCCCACGGAGACGCGATCCGCCTCCCGCCTCGTCGATCTGCGCTTCCGGGCGCTGCTCGGCCCGGTGGAGTGGGAGACGCTGCCCGCGGACGTGCGGCGGCGCTTCTCCAAGCGGCTGTCGGGCTCGGACGCGGCCATCTATGTGGGCCGCATCACCGAACTCGCCATGAACCGGGCGGGGCGCATGCTCTCGCAGGTGTTGCGGGTGATCGGCGCGCCGCTGCCGATCTGTCTCGACACCGACGTGGCGAGCGTCGTCACCGTCACCGAGGACGCCGCGACCGGCGGTCAGATCTGGACCCGGCTCTACGCCAGACGCGACGGCTTCCCCCAGGTGATCCACTCCGCCAAGCGGTTCGCGGGGCCGACCGGGCTCGAGGAGTATGTGGGCTACGGCGTCGCCATGCCGCTGACCCTGTCGGCGGAGGAGGGCGCGCTCGTCTTCCGCAGCGCGGGCTACGTGCTGCGGCTTGGGCGCTTCCGCCTGCCGCTGCCGGGCTGGCTGTCGCCGGGGGCGCTCACCGTCATCCACAGGGAGACGGGCGAGGGCGCCTTCGAGTTCACGCTCGACCTGCGGCACCCGCTGTTCGGCGCCCTGCTGCGCCAGAGCGGGAGCTACCGGGACCAGCGGGCATGAGCGCGGCGGTCGTGCTCTATGACGGCGCCTGCGGGCTCTGCTCCCGCAGCGTGCGCTTCGCGCAGCGCCGCCAGCGCGACCGCGCCCTGAGCTTCGTGGCGATGCAGTCGCCCGAGGGACGCGGGCTGGCGGCGCGCCACGGCGTCGATCCTGACGGGCCGGACACGTTCCTGCTGATCGCGGACGGCCGCGCCTTCGAACGATCCGACGCCGCGCTCGCGGTTCTGCGCCGCCTGCGCGGCCCGGTCCGCGGGCTACGGATCCTGCGGTTCGCGCCGAAGCCGCTGCGCGACTGGCTCTACGACCGGGTGGCGCGCAACCGGCGCCTGTTCTTCGGCCGCGAGACGGTCTGCGCCCTGCCGCCGGCGGACCGGCCGTGACCCGCCGGCGCGTCCTGCTGATCGGGGGAACCGGCGTGTTCGGCGCGCGGCTGGCGCGCCACCTCGCGCTGTCGGAGGGGCTCGACCTCGTCCTCACCTCCCGCGACGCCGGCAGGGCGCAGGCCTTCGCGGAGAGCCTGCCGCGCGCCCCGGACACGACCGTCTCCGGCGCCGGGCTCGATCACGGCCGCGATCTCGCGGCGCGCCTCGGCGGGATCGCGCCCTGGCTGGTGGTGGACGCCTCCGGCCCGTTCCAGGGCGCGGGCTACGACGTGCCGCGCGCCGCGCTGGAGGCGGGGGCGCATGTGGTCGATCTGGCGGACGCGCGCGACTACATCGCCGGCTACGGCGCGGCGCTCGTCGCCCTCGCGCGGGC
>NZ_JBHTMX010000286.1:0-2516 GCF_042679725.1 Methylopila musalis | reverse complement strand
AGGCGCCGTTGGCGCGGGCGTCGCGATCGATCACCACGACGCGGCGGCCGCCGCGGGCGGCGGCGAGCGCGTGGGCGAGGCCGAGAAGGCCGCCGCCGACGACGGCGAGATCGAAGGGTTCGGGCATGGGACACGGGACCTGTTGACGGCGCGGACGCTGGCGCCAACGGCGCCGTCCCGTCAACAGGCGCGACGCGCGGGCAGCGTCAGGCGGCGTCGCCGTCCGCGATCCAGCGCTCGCGCTTGCGGTAGATGGTGGAGGGGCTGATCTCCAGCGCCGCCGCCGCGCGCGCCAGATTGCCGCCGAAGGCCGCGATCGCGCTCTCGATGATGCGGCGCTCCTGCACGTGGAACGGCTCGATCGCGGCCTCCGTCGCGGCGAAGGGGGCGGAAGCGCCGCGCGGCGCCGCCAGCTCCGGCGGCAGCATGTCGAGCGTCACCGTCTCGCCGTCGTCCAGCACCACGGAGCGACGCACCACGTTTTGCAGCTCGCGCACGTTGCCCGGCCAGCCATAGGCGCGGAACCGCTCCAGCACATCCGGGGCGAAGCGGGCGAAGGCGCGGCCCTCCTCGGCGGCGAAGCGGGCGAGGAAGCTCTCGGCCAGCCGGATCACGTCCTCGCCGCGCTCCCGCAGCGGCGGCAGGCGGATGGGCAGCACGTGCAGGCGGTAGAACAGGTCCTGCCGGAAGCGGCCGGCGGCGACTTCGGCGAAGGGATCGCGATGGGTGGCGCAGACGATGCGGATGTCGGCGCGCCGCGCGCGGGTGTCGCCCACGCGGCGGAACTCGCCGGTCTGAAGGAAACGAAGGAGCTTCGCCTGAAGCGCCAGCTCCATCTCGCCGATCTCGTCGAGGAACAGCGTGCCGCCGGCGGCGGCCTCCGCCGCGCCGGCGCGGTCTTCGGTGGCGCCGGTGAAGGCGCCGCGCACATGGCCGAAGATCTCGCTTTCCATCAGCTCGCGCGGGATGGCGCCGCAGTTCAGCGCCACGAACGGCCCCCGCGCCCGGGGCGAGCGGGCGTGCAGCGCCTCGGCGCACAGCTCCTTGCCGGCGCCGCTCTCGCCGGTGACGAACACCGGCGCCTTCGATGGCGCGATGCGCGCGATCTGGTCGTAGACCGCTTTCATGGCCTCCGAGCCGCCCACGAAGCCGCCGAAGCCGGACGGGGACGTGTCGGCGTCCGCGACGGGGCGGGGGAGGGCGTCGCGGGCGGCGGGACGTTCGGCGAAGCGGGGCGCGAGCCGGCGGGCGAAGGTTTCGGGCGTGAAGGGCTTCAGCACGAAGTCCACCGCGCCGCGGCGCATGGCTTCGACCGCGAGCCCGACCGAGCCCGCGCCGCTGGTGGCGACGACGGTGACGCCGGCCGCCACGAAACGCTCCACCAGCGCGAGCGCGCGGGGGTGGGGCACATCGATCACGACGACGTCGGCCCGGCGGTCGACGCCTGCGGCGGAGGGCGCGAGCGCGGCCACCACCTCGCCGCCGGCGGTCGCGACCGCCACGGTCGCGACGCGGAGCGAGGCGGGGTCATCGTCGACGAGGAGCACGGTCGCGCGCGTTTCCGGCGCGGCGTCTGTGCCGAACGTCTGCGAATGCGCCATCAACCCCGTCTCTCCCAACCGTCGCCGCGTCGCCGCGGCTCTGGAAGGAGAAAGTGGCCGAACAGGGTAAACGAATGATGAGCGAAGGCCTTGCGCCGGGGGCTTAAGCCCGGGTCTTCAGCCGGTGACGGCGGGCTGGGCCTCGTAGCCCGCGCCGCGGATGGCGTCCGCCGCCTCGTCGAGCGTCAGCTTGCCGTCCACCGCCACCCGGCCGACGACGCGGTTCACCACGACCACGGCGTTCGGGTCTTTCGCCGCGATCGCCTTCTGCACGGATTTGACGCAGCCGTCGCAGGTCATGCCGGTCACGTCGAGAACGATGGTCGCCATTTTGGCCTCCCTGTGAGGTCGGGTGAGTCCGAAAAGACTCTCCAACGTCTTTTTAAGCTGTTTGCGGGCCCGGGCCGATAACAGCGCTTGGCCGCGGAGTCGCGAATCAGTGATGATTCATCGCACGGCTCCCACGGAATTTCGAAAAAATGCTTAAGCCCGCTGGTCTTTTCATTGCTGCGGCGATGGCGGTCACGGCCGCCTGCGTCGGCGTCATAGCCGCCTTCGGGCTGGGCCTCGGGGGCGCCGAAAGCACGCTCGCGGCCGTGGCGACGCTCGCCCTCATGACGGTCGCGCACGTCACCCTGCTCCGCCCGCCCGGGGTGGAGGAGGAGCGGATCGACGATCTGGACGGTCTCGCGACCCATCTCCAGAGCCGGGTCGAGACGCTGGACGTGCGCCTGTCCACGCTCGACGCCGCGGTGCTGGAGCGCAGCCGCGCCGCCGCCCGCCCGCTGGTGGACGAGATTTCGGCGCTCGGCCAGCTGGTGACCTCGCTCGCCCGGGAACTCGCGAGCCACGAGGCCGCGCTCGCCGCGCTGCAGGACCGGGTGGACGCGACCCCCGTGGCCGCGGCGCCGGTCG
>NZ_JBHTMX010000285.1:0-2574 GCF_042679725.1 Methylopila musalis | reverse complement strand
CGCCGGGGCGCCGCCGATGTCGAGCGCCGCGCGGGCCGCCCGGGTCCAGCTGTCGCCATAGGCCCTCAGCAGGCAGCGCTGCTCGCAGGCGCGGGCCACCAGCAGCAGCCGGGCCACGTCGTCCGGCTGCGCGGCCAGATCGGCGGTGAGGATCGCCACCCCCCGCACCAGCGCGGCCTCCGCGTCGGCGAGCGTGCCCTCGCCGTCCGCGGTCCAGTCGAACGCGAAGCGCAGGTAGCTCGCGGCCAGAGGCGCGGTCCAGCGGCTGTCATGCGTCGGATCGAGGACGTCGCCAAGCGTCATGGGGGTAAGCTCCTGCGTCATGCTGCGCCGCCGACGGCGAAGCGCCGACGGCCATGAGCGGACACTGGCACGGGCTGCTTGAAAGCCGCGTGAAACGAAGCCTGCGAAAGCGGCGCTTTGCGTTCACCCGCTGGAAAGGTGAACGGAAATCGGGCGCGATTGATCGCTTGACCCGGCGCTCTTGACCCAAGGTCGGTGTCGCCGCGGGCGCCGCAACGTGGCAGATACCGCGCTGCGAAAGAACGCGGATCAGCAGGAGACGGCGATGGCGGGCGCAGGACGTTTCTTCGAGGACTTCATCGTCGGCGACGTCATCCGCCACGCGACGCCCCGGACGGTCACCCTCGGCGATCTGGCGCTGAACCAGGCGCTCTACGGCAACCGCTACGCCGTGCAGTCCTCCGACGCCTTCGCGCAGGCGCTCGGCTATCCCCGCAGCCCGGTGGACGATCTCGTCACCTTCCACGTGGTGTTCGGCAAGACCGTGCCGGACGTCTCGCTCAACGCCTTCGCCAATCTGGGCTACGCCGCCGGCCGCTTCCTGTCGCCGGTCTATCCGGGCGACACGCTGGCCTCCACGTCAGAAGTGATCGGCGTGCGTCCCACCTCCAAGGGCGACGCCGGCGTGGTGTGGGTGCGCACCCGCGGAACCCGGGCGAACGGCGAGCTGGTGCTCGACTATGTGCGCTGGGTGCTGGTGCGGGTGCAGGGCGGCCGCCCGCTGCCCGATCCGGTGGTCCCGACTCTGCCGGCGGTGGTCGACCCGGCCGACATCGGCGGCGCCTGCCCGCGCCTCGACGCCTCCGCCTGGGACGACGCGCTGTCGGGCAGCGCCCGCCGCTTCGACGATTATCAGGTCGGCGAGAAGATCGACCACGTGGACGGCATGACGGTGGAGGAGGCCGAGCACCAGCTCGCCACCCGCCTGTGGCAGAACACCGCCCGCGTCCATTTCGACGGCTACGGCCAGAAGTCGTCCAAGATCGGCCGGCGGCTGGTCTATGGCGGCCACGTCATCAGCCTGGCGCGCGGCCTGATGTACAACGGGCTCGAGAACGCCTTCCACGTCGCCGCCATCAACGGCGGCCGCCACGTGGCCCCGATCTTCGCGGGCGACACGCTCTACGCGTGGTCCGAAATCCTCGACAAGCAGCCCCTGCCCGGCCGCGACGACGTGGGCGCGCTGCGGGTGCGGCTCGTCGGCCTCAAGGACGCGACGCCGGGCGCCTTCCCGCTCAAGACCGCCGACGGCAAGGACGATCCGGCCGTGGTGCTCGACCTCGACCTCTGGGTGCTGCTGCCGCGCTGAAGCGGCGGCCGGAACGGCTTCCGCCCGCCCACGTTCTCCTCCGGCGTGCAGCGCATGGAGGAGAGACGCGGATGACGAAGGCTTACGCGGTCGGCGCCAAGGTGGCGTGGTCCTGGGGTCAAGGCGAAGCCGCCGGCAAGGTGGCGGAGGTGTTCCGCAAGCGCGTCCAGCGCACCATCAAGGGCGCGCGGATCGTCCGCCGCGCGTCGGAGAAGAACCCCGCCTATCTGATCGAGCAGTCGGACGGGGCCAAGGCGCTGAAGTCCCACTCCGAGCTGGAGACGGCGTCGTGACCGCCGCCGACCGCACCCCGCCCAAGACGGTGGCGGACGCCGCCGCCAAGGGGCTGGAGCTGCGCAAGGCGCACAGGCGCGGCGGCACGCAGGTGGGCGTCGCCCGCGCCCGCGACCTCGCCGGCCGCAAGGCCCTGAGCGCCGACACCATCAAACGCATGAACAGCTACTTCGCCCGCCACAAGGTGGACAAGCGCGCGAAGAACTTCGGCGACGACGACAACCCCTCCGCCGGCTATGTGGCCTGGCTGCTGTGGGGCGGCGACGCCGGCAAGGACTGGGCGGCAAAGGCGCGGGACGCGCTCAAAACCGACGATTGACGGCCGCAAGCGCCCATCGTCGGCCTGTGCGCCGGCGACGGGCGATCTATCTGCCCGCCTCCCCTTTCGCGCGCCCTCACGGCGCGCCACCGGTCAGGCGCTCATGATCCTGCGATCGCTGCTCACCGCCGTCCTGCTGACGCTCGCGACCGCAGCCCAGTCCCAGACGCCCGCGACCCCGCCGGACGCCCGCGCCGAGGTGGACGCCCTCATTCGCGTGCTGGAGGACGACGGCGCCCGCGCCGCCCTGATCGAGCGGCTGAAGCGGGCGGCTCCGACCGCGCCCTCGGCCGAGACCGAGCCCGGACCGAGCGAGGCGGTGAAGGCGGCGGGCGGCGACACCCCCTCC
>NZ_JBHTMX010000284.1:0-2577 GCF_042679725.1 Methylopila musalis | reverse complement strand
CCGCTCGCGCTTTTCGGGGCGCTCGCCGTCCGCCTGCGCGATCACCAGCGCGGGCGCGGCCGCCTCGGCCAGCGCGGGCGGCGCGGCGTTCGGGATCGCAAAAGCCAGGGCCGGAAGCGCGGCGCCGGCGAGGAGAAGAAATCGGGTCGCTTTCATCGTCAACCTTGTTCGTTTCCGCCTGGCGCGCTCGTGTGGAGCGCGCGTCTTGCCCCATTAATCCGTTTGTATCTGATCGCAGAATGCGGCCTGTCCGTGGCGATTTTACAGTCCGGCCATGAGACGATCGAGAAAGGTATGCTTGTAAGGCGGCCAAATGCGCCGCCGGGCGCGCGATTACGCCGCGCGAGGACTTCGGCAACGCATGAGATGGCGCCGGGTTCCATTCGATCACTCGTCTCGCCGCCGGTATGGCCGCGCTTCAAGAACTGGGCTAGACGAACTGAACGCAGAATGAACCGGACGGGATGGCGATGACGTTGCGAACACTGTCGCTCGGACTTTGCCTCGCGCTCGCCGCGTGCCTCTCCGGCTGCGGCGGCCGCGCCGTCGGCGTGCTGACGCCGATCACCCCGCAAGCGCCCGCGCCCGGCGCCTCCCGCGTGGAGCTGATGGCCGCCACCACCCGCAGGCCGTCGCACGATCCCGGCGTGCTGTTCTCGGGCGAGCGGGCGAGCCGCATCTCGCTCACCCGCATCGGCGTCTCGGTGCCGCCGGACGCGGTGCGGGTCGCGGGCGAGGTGCAGTGGCCGAAGCGGCTGCCGCCGGACCCTTCCAAGGAGTTCGCCACGCTGGAGGCGACGCCCGTCAGCCGCGAGCAGGCGCGGGCGTGGTTCCGCCGCGAGGCGGGCGGCAAGCGCCACGTGCTGCTGTTCGTGCACGGCTTCAACAATTCCTACGAGGACGCGGTCTACCGCTTCGCGCAGATCGTGCACGACAGCCGCACCGACGCGGTGCCGGCGCTGTTCACCTGGCCGTCCCGCGCCAGCATCTTCGCCTACAATTACGACCGCGAGAGCACCAACTACTCCCGCGACGCGCTGGAGGAGGTGCTGCAGGCGTTGGCCGACGAGAAGGACGTGAAGGACGTCTCGGTGCTGGCCCACTCCATGGGCAGCTTCCTCACCATGGAGGCGCTGCGCCAGATGGCGATCCGCGACGGCCGCATCGCGCCCAAGATCCGCAACGTGATCCTCGCGGCGCCGGACGTGGACGTGGACGTGTTCAAGCAGCAGCTCGGCGAGATGGGAACGCCGAACCAGCGACCGCGCTTCACGGTGTTCGTCTCCCGCGACGACCGGGCGCTGAAGGTGTCGAGCCGCATCGCCGGCGCGGTGCCGCGCCTTGGCGCGATCGATCCCAAGGCCGAGCCCTACCGCTCCGAGTTCGAGCAGGCGCGCATCGACGCCTTCGACCTCACCGATCTCAAGACCGCCGATCCGCTGGCGCACGGCAAGTTCGCCCAGAGTCCGGCGGTGGTGCAGGCCATCGGCGGGCGGCTGGTGGCGGGGCAGGAGATTTCGGCGAGCGAGCTGTCGCTCGGCGAGCGGGTGGGCGAGGCCGCGGCGGGCGTCGCCGCCACCGCCGGCTCCGCCGCGGGCGCGGTGGTGACGGCGCCGATCGCGATCGTCGATCCCGCCAGCCGGCGGAACTACGGCGACCGGCTGCGGGAGTTGCGCGGCCAGGCCGGCGGAACCCTCGACACGCTCCGGTGAGCGGCGCGACGCCGGGGGCCGACCCGGAACACCGCGCCTGGCAGCGCATGCTGTCCGGCCGGCGGCTCAACCTGCTCGATCCGTCGCCGCTCGACGTGGAGATCGCCGACATCGCCCACGGGCTGGCGCGGGTGGCGCGCTGGAACGGGCAGACGCTCGGGGCGCACATCTTCTCGGTGGCGCAGCATTCGGTGCTGGTGGAGCAGGTGGCGGCCCGGCTCGCGCCCGGCTGCGGCCCGGAGCTGCGCCTCGCCGTGCTGCTGCACGACGCGCCGGAATACGTCATCGGCGACATGATCAGCCCGTTCAAGGCGGTGCTGGGCGGCGAGTACAAGACGGTGGAGGATCGGCTGATGCGGGCGATCCACGTGCGCTTCGGCCTGCCGCCGGAGCGGGGGGAGGCGGTGAACCGCATCCTCAAGCGCGCCGACCGCACGGCGGCTTATCTGGAGGCGACGCGGCTCGCGGGCTTCTCGCTGACGGAAGCGCGCCGGGTGTTCGGGCGGCCCGAAGGCGCCCCCGCCGACGCGGACCTGACGCCCTGGCCGGCGGACCAGGCCGCGGAGCGCTTTCTCGGGCGCTTCGCCGCGCTGACCGCGTGATCGCTGCGCAGATATGACCTTATGATTGCAGACATGGCGAACAGCGCAGGCGACACGACGTTTTCGGTATTGAACCCAAGCGTGTCCGCAGACGCCGGGACCGTGGGCGCGCTGCTGGTGTGCCCGCTGTCCCGCCTGCCGGAGGCGCTGCGGCGCGCGCCGGGCGCCCGCGTGCTGACCCTGACCTCGGACCCGAACGAGCCCGCGCCGGACGGCCTTCCCGCCGCCGACCGGCTGCTGCTCGCCTTCAACGACATCGCGGC
>NZ_JBHTMX010000283.1:0-2579 GCF_042679725.1 Methylopila musalis | reverse complement strand
CCCAGCTCGCGGCGGGCTCGGTGGAGGCCGCGAAGGCGACCCTCGCCTCCGCCCCGGCGGCCGCTGCGAAGGACGCCGCCATCGTCGCCGTGGAGGCCCAGATCGCGCTCGCCGAGAAGGCCGCCGCGGTGGGCGACCTCGCGCCGCTGGAGGCGCGCATCGCCGCCGACCCGGCCGACCATCAGGCCCGGTTCGATCTGGCGGTCGGCCTCGCCGCCGCTGGCTACGGCCGGGAGGCGCTTGATCACCTGCTGGAGATCGTGAAGCGCGACCGCAGCTGGAACGAGGACGGCGCCCGCAAGGAGCTGGTGAAGCTGTTCGAGGCCTGGGGGCCGAAGGACGAAAACACCGTCGCCGGCCGAAAGCGCCTGTCGTCGCTGCTGTTCTCGTGACAGGATGAGGCGGCCATGGCCTCCAACGTCATCTACCACAAGCTCGACGAACTGCCGGCCACGATCCCGGTGTTCCCGCTCCGCGCCGCGCTGCTGCTGCCGCGCGGGGAGATGCCGCTCAACATCTTCGAGCCGCGCTATCTGGCGCTGATCGAGGACGCCATCCGCGGCCACCGCGTCATCGGCCTGATCCAGCCGGAGCCCGAAGCGGACGAGGACGCGGAACGCCCCGCGCTCGTCCAGATCGGCTGCGCCGGCCGGCTCACCGCCTTCGCGGAGACCGGCGACGGCCGCTACCTGATCACGCTGACCGGCGTCACTCGCTTCCGCGTGGCGGAGGAGCTGGTGGTGACCACGCCCTATCGGCAGGTCCGCCCGGCCTATGACGAATTCGCGCTCGACCTCGCCCCCGGCGAGGGGCAGGACGAGGTGGACCGCGAGGCCCTGCTCAGGACCCTGAAGGACTATCTCTCCGCCAACGACCTCGAGGCGGACTGGGACGGCATCCGCCGCGCGCCCAACGAGGCGCTGGTGAACGCGCTCGCCATGATGAGCCCGTTCGGCCCGCGCGAGAAGCAAGCCCTGCTCGAAGCTCCGGATCTCAAGGCCCGCGCGGAGATCCTGGTCGCCGTGACCGAAATGGAGCTGGCCCGCGCGCGCGGCGACGCGAGTTCCGCCCTGCAATGACCGACGCTCACGACGACGCCCACCGCCGCCACGCCGGCGTGGACCCGAAGCTGCTGGAGATCCTGGTCTGCCCGCTGACCAAGGCGACGCTGACCTACGACGCCGAACGCCAGGAGCTGATCTCCCGGCCGGCCAAGCTCGCCTACCCGATCCGCGACGGCATCCCGATCATGCTCCCCGACGAGGCCCGCCCGATCGAGGGCTGACGGGGCTCTAAAGGGCCGAACGTGGAGCCGACGCAGCGGCCCTCTTTCCTTGTCCCGGACTTGATCCGGGACCCATTAACGCCGCCGCGTGACAACAACGCGCCCCGGCCGACGCGCTTTTTCCGGAAACACCAGAGGGTCTGGGTCCCGGCTCAAGGCCGGGACAAGGGCCACCGCTTTTCTGCGCAGGACGGCGCACGTCATCCTTGCGACCGAGGCGGCTCACCAGACGCAGCGCCCTCTTTTCTTGTCCCGGACTTGATCCGGGACCCATTAACGCCGCCGCGTGAGAACAACGCGCCCCGTCCGAAGCGCCTTTTCCGGAAAAACCAGAGGGTCTGGGTCCCGGCTCAAGGCCGGGACAAGTGGGGTGCGCTTTTCTCTACGGAACGGCGCACGTCATCCTTGCGACCGAGGCGGCTCACCGGACGCAGCGGCCCTCTTCCCTTGTCCCGGACTTGATCCGGGACCCATTAACGCCGCCGCGTGAAAACAACGCGCCCCGTCCGAAGCGCCTTTTCCGGAAAAACCAGAGGGTCTGGGTCCCGGCTCAAGGCCGGGACAAGAGCTTGCGGCTTTCTGGGTCGGGGGAAGCACGGCGCGGTTTCGGCTGTCTCCCGGCTCAAGGCCGGGACAAGGAGGTTCGGCGACGCCCGAACAGGCGCTAAGCTGCGTCCCGCGCGGGCGGCCTTCGTCGCCGACGCTTGGGGGATGAGGTTCGGCATGAACGTGATCGTCGGTCTGTTCGTCGGTCTGCTGGCCGTCGTCGCCCTCACGCGCTTTGCGGCGCGGGAGCCGGGCGCGGTCACGCCGGACAGTTTTGGGGACAACCGCAGCGGGGACGGCGATGGCGACGGGGGAGGGGACGGCGGGGGGGACTGAGCCCCGTCAGACCGCGGCCGCCTCGCCCGCGATGGCGCGCCAGAGCTCGGCCACCGACAGCGGCTTCGTCACCACGTCGTCCGCGCCCGCGGCGAGGAACGCCGCGATCTCGTGCGGAAAGGCCCGCGCGGTGACGCCGACGACGCGGACGTCGCCGTGGGGCGCGGGCAGGGCGCGGATGGCGCGGGTGGCGTCCAGCCCGTCCAGCGTCGGCATGGTGGCGTCCATCAGCACCAGATCGTAGCCGCCGGCGGACACGGCCGCGAGCGCCTCGGCGCCGTCGCCCGCCATGTCGAAGGCGAGCTCGAAATGCTCCAGCAGCGTGGCGATGACCCGGCGGTTGACCGCATTGTCCTCCGCCACCAGCACCCGCCGCGGGCGGACCGCGGGCGCGGGCCGGCGCGGGGTCGCG
>NZ_JBHTMX010000282.1:0-2609 GCF_042679725.1 Methylopila musalis | reverse complement strand
GGGCGGCCGCCGCGCGCCGCGCGGCCAGCGGGCGGGCCAGCTGACCATGCGGTCCATCAGCCCCTCCTCGTCGATTTCCGTCTCGGAACAGAAGACCTTGTCCCGAACTGAGACACCCGCCTGGTGCACGGTGTCCCGATCGCCCGAGACCAGCGGATGCCACCACGGCAGGTCCTTGCCCTCGTCGATCAGGCGATAGGCGCAGGTGGGCGGCAGCCAGCCGATCTCTTCCACCAGTTGGGGCGTCAGCCGCACGCAGTCCGGCACGTGGTCGCGGCGATTCGGATAGTCCGAGCACTGGCAGCTCGCGCGGTCGAGCAGCCGGCAGGACACGTCCACATAGGCGATGCGGTCGGTGTCCTCGTCCTGAAGCTTCAGCAGGCAGCAGCGGCCGCAGCCGTCGCACAGGCTCTCCCACTCCTCGGGCGACATCTCGCCGAGGCGCTTCACTCTCCAGAAGGGCTTATGCTCTACAGCTTCGCCGTCGACGGGCTGCGGCGCGAGGCGCGTGCTCATGGCATGGGTCTTGCGCGCGCGGACGGAAACGGTCAAGCCATTCCGGGGGCCGGCAAGCGGACGGCTTAAGCGAGGCGCTCGTGTTCGGTAAAGGCGCTGAGGTCAGGAAGCTCGACGTGAAGCGCAGGCTTCTCGCGCTCGACTCCTGGCTGGACCACACCTTCTGGCGGATCTGGCCGGCGGCCTCACGCCGCTGGGACGGCGTCTGCGCGGCGTTCGACGCGTTCCGCGCGCGGGGCTGGCGGCGCGTCGTGGCGGAGCTGCTCGGCGAGGGCCTGACGCTCGGCGCGGTGGGCGCGACGCTGATGCTGGCGCTCGCGGTGCCCGCCTTCCGGGAGACCGGGCCGGACTGGCTGAACCGGGCGGAGCTCTCCGTCACCTTCCTCGACCGGCACGGGCAGGAGATCGGCAAGCGCGGGGTGATGCAGAACGACGGCATCCCCTTGAGCGAGTATCCCGACCATCTCATCAAGGCCGCGCTCGCCACCGAGGACCGGCGGTTCTACCAGCATTTCGGCATCGACGTGGCGGGCACGGCGCGCGCGATCGTCCAGAACGCCCGCGCCAACGGCGTGGTGCAGGGCGGCTCCTCCATCACCCAGCAGCTCGCCAAGAACCTGTTCCTGTCCAACGAGCGCACGCTGGAGCGCAAGGTGAACGAGGCGTTCCTCGCCTTCTGGCTGGAGCATCACCTCACCAAGGACGAGATCCTCAAGCTCTATCTCGACCGCGCCTATATGGGCGGCGGCGCCTTCGGCGTGGACGCGGCCTCGCATTTCTACTTCGGCAAGTCGGCCCGCGACGTGACGCTGGCGGAAAGCGCCATGCTGGCCGGCCTGTTCAAGGCCCCGACCAAATACGCCCCGCACGTGAACCTCGCCGCCGCCCGCGCCCGCGCCTCCACCGTGCTCGACAATCTGGTGGACGCAGGCTTCATGACCGAGGGTCAGGTGCAGCCGGCGCGGTTCCTGCCCGCCACGCCGAAGCCGACCGCCGTGGCCTCGAGCCCGGACTACTATCTCGACTGGGCCTATGGCGAGGTGCGCCAGCTGGCGCAGGAGGGCGCGTTCAAGGGGCAGCGGGTGCTGGTGGTGCGCACGGCGCTCGACAGCGCGCTCCAGCGCCACGCCGAGGGCGCGGTGGAGCAGATGCTGCGCCAGTACGGCGACCAGTACCGGGTCGATCAGGCCGCCGCCGTCATCATGGAGCCGGAGGGCGCGGTGCGCGCCATGGTCGGCGGCCGGGACTACGGCCAGAGCCAGTTCAACCGCGCGGTGGACGCGCTGCGCCAGCCGGGCTCGTCGTTCAAGACCTACGTCTACGCCGCCGCCTTCGCCTCCGGCAAATACACGCCCGACCGGGTGGTGACCGACGCCGCGGTCTGCGTCGGCAACTGGTGTCCGCGCAATTACGGCCGGCGCTTCGCGGGCCGTGTTCCGCTGATCACCGCCTTCGCCAAGTCGATCAACACCATCCCGGTGCGGCTCGCGCTCGATGTGGGGCAGAAGAACGTGATCGAGATCGCCCACCGCATGGGCATCCGCTCCAAGCTGGACGTGGGCCGGGCCTTCGCGCTCGGCGTCGAGGAGGTCACGCTGCTCGACCACACCTCCGGCTACTCCACGCTCGCCAATGGCGGCCGCCGCACGCCGCCTTACGCCGCCGTCGAGGTGCTGGACTCCAAGGGTGACGCGCTGTGGCGCCATGACCGGGACTCGAAGGCCCCCCAGCAGGTGCTCGGGCCGCATGTGGTGGCCGGCATGAACCGCATGATGGTGGCGGTGACGGAGGCCGGCACCGGCGGCCGGGCGCGGCTCGACGGCTATCAGGTCGGCGGCAAGACCGGCACCTCCCAGTCCTATCGCGACGCGTGGTTCGTCGGCTTCACCGGCTCGTTCGTGGGCGGCGTGTGGTTCGGCAACGACGACTTCACCACCACCCGCGAGATGACCGGCGGCTCGCTGCCCGCCATGACATGGCGGGACATCATGACCTTCGCCCATCACGGCCTCGCGCCGCGCCCGATCCCCGGCGTGCCGTTCAACGCCGGCCGCGACGCGGTGGCCTACGCCGCCCCGGCGGACGGCGGCGGC
>NZ_JBHTMX010000281.1:0-2696 GCF_042679725.1 Methylopila musalis | reverse complement strand
GCCTGCCTGCTGGAGCTCGCCTACGCCACGGGCCTGCGCGTCTCGGAGCTCGTGGCGCCGCCGCGCTCGGCGGCGAAGCCCGGCGCCGGCGCGGTGATGGTGAAGGGCAAGGGCGGCCGCGAACGGCTCGCCCCGCTCACCCCCGTCGCCAAGGCCGCCATGGCCGTCTATCTGGAGGCGCTGGCCGCCTGCGGGCGGGAGGCGTCCGGCCCGTGGCTGTTTCCGGCGCCGGGGGAGAGCGGGCATCTCACCCGCCAGGTCTTCGCCCGGGAGCTGAAGGACGCGGCGGTCCGCGCCGGGCTGCCGCCGGCCCGGGTCAGCCCCCACGTGCTGCGCCACGCCTTCGCGAGCCATCTGGTGCAGAACGGGGCCGATCTGCGCTCCGTGCAGCAGCTGCTCGGCCATGCGGACATCGCCACCACCCAGATCTACACCCATGTGCTCGACGAGCGCGCCCGCGCCATGGTGCGCGACCTGCACCCGCTCGGGGACCCGGAGGCGGCCGGCGCGTCGGAGTCTTGACTTTCGTCGGTCCCCCAAACCAAGTTGCGCCCGCTCCGCAAGGACCAGCGCCCCTCCCGCCGGGCGCCTGCGGCGCGGAGCGGAGCCCATGAAGAGCTATCTCGATTTCGAAAAGCCCGTCGCCGAACTCCAGGCCAAGATTCTCGAGCTGCGCGCGCTTGGCGAGAGCGGCGACGCGGTGGGGATCGAGGACGAGGTCAACCGGCTGGAAGCCAAGTCGCTCCAGGCGCTGAAGGAGCTCTACGCCACCCTGACGCCGTGGCAGAAGGCGCTGGTGGCCCGCCATCCCAACCGGCCGCATTTCCAGGATTTCGCCGCCGGGCTGGTGGAGGACTTCACCCCGCTTGCCGGCGACCGCAAGTTCTCCGAGGACGAGGCCATCGTGGGCGGCCCGGCCCGCTTCCGCGGCCAGCCGATCATGCTGATCGGTCAGGAGAAGGGCGCCGACACCGCGAGCCGGCTGAAGCACAACTTCGGCATGGCGCGGCCCGAGGGCTACCGCAAGGCGGTGCGCCTGATGGAGCTCGCGGATCGGTTCGGCCTGCCCGTGGTGGCGCTGGTGGACACCGCCGGCGCCTTCCCCGGCATCGAGGCGGAGGAGCGCGGACAGGCCGAGGCCATCGCCCGCTCCACCGAGGCCTGCCTCAACCTGACCGTGCCGAACGTGGCGGTCGTGATCGGCGAGGGCGGCTCCGGCGGCGCCATCGCCATCGCCACCGCCAATGTGGTGCTGATGCTTGAGCACGCGATCTACAGCGTGATCTCGCCGGAAGGCGCGGCCTCGATCCTGTGGCGCGACGCCGCCAAGGCCCAGGACGCCGCCACCAACATGAAGATCACCTCCGCCGACCTGATGCGCCTCGGCGTGATCGACGGCGTGATCCCGGAGCCGCTGGGCGGCGCCCATCGCGATCCGGACACGGTGATCGCGGCCGCCGGCGACGCGGTTGCGAACGCGCTCGCCCGTTTCGCGACCCTGTCGCCGCAGCAGGTGCGCGACGAGCGCCGGGCCAAGTTCCTGGCGATCGGCCGAAATCTCTGAGCGCCGGACGGGGCCGCGCGGCCTCGCCCATGACGGGTGACGGCGTCGGGAGCGCGTGGTAACGTCGAGGTAAGGGTACCTGGCGTTAAGCTGGCTCATGTGTCCGTCGTCGCGCCCTCGGGAGGCATTCATGTCCGCACATCGCGCAAGCGTCGCAGGCGCCGTCGCCGCGATCGCGTTGACGCTCGCCGGATGTCAGAAGGACGAGAACGCGGTCACCGCGCGCAGCGTCCAGGCCCTGCCCATCGAAACCGTCTCGCTCATGCAGGAAAAGGGCATGACGGCCTCCGATCCGATCCTGATGCGGATCTACAAGGAGGATTCGAAGGCCGAGATCTGGAAGAAGCGCAAGTCCGACGGCCGCTACGCGCTGCTGAAGAGCTACGACATCTGCCGCTTCTCCGGAAAGCTTGGCCCCAAGGTCAAGGAAGGCGACAAGCAGGCGCCGGAAGGGTTCTACTCGGTCGCGCCGGGGCAGATGAACCCGCGCTCCAGCTACTACCTGTCGTTCAATCTGGGCTTCCCGAACAAGTATGACCAGGCGCTCGGCCGCACCGGCCAGCATCTGATGGTGCACGGCGACTGCCTGTCCGCCGGCTGCTACGCCATGACCGACACCCAGATGGCCGAGATCTACGCGCTGGCGCGCGAGGCGTTCCGGGGCGGCCAGAAGGCGTTTCAGGTGCAGGCGCTGCCGTTCCGCATGACGCCCGAGAACATGGCTCGCCGCCGCTCCGACAAGAACATCGCGTTCTGGCGCAACCTGAAGGAAGGCGCCGACCACTTCGAGGTGACGAAGCTGGAGCCGAAGGTGGACGCCTGCGGCAAGAAGTACGTCTTCAACGCCTCCGCCGGCCCGCTGTCGAGCTTCAACGGCGCCTCCGCCTGCCCGAGCTACACGGTGCAGCCGGAGATCGCCAAGGCGGTCGCGTCCAAGCGCCGGGCCGACGAGGCGGTGATCGCCGCGCTGTCCAAGTCCACCGAGCCCGCGCCGGAATATGTGGCCCAGAACGGCCGCCTGCGCCGCACGCTGGACCAGCCGGTGATCCAGGTCGCCGCGGTGCCTTCAGCGCCGGCCGCCTCGGCCTTCGCGCCGCCCGCGGCCGACGCCGCCGGCGGAACCGGCCTGCCC
>NZ_JBHTMX010000280.1:0-2713 GCF_042679725.1 Methylopila musalis | reverse complement strand
GCCCGGACCGGACAGCGCCCACTCCGCCGAAACGCGCCCGAAGTCGCGCCGCAGCGCGTCCAAGATCGCGAATTCCTCCGGCGTGGTGGCGGCGAGCTCGATGTGCCCGCCTTCGCTCGGCGCCGGCGTCCAGCCGTCGCCGGAGAGCCGCAGCCCCGCCACGCCGAGCCCGGCGCCGACGCCGAGCGCGGCCTTGGCGGCGTGGGTCGGGGCGGCGTCACCGATCGGGCTCAGCTCGTCGTCGCGGTAGTGGGGAAGCGCCGCGGCCTGCGCCACGAAGTCGTTCACCAGCGTCACCCGGGCGAAGCCGAAGCGGCGCTCCAGCGCGCGGCCGTCGATCAGCCAGTCGCGGTTGGTGAGGCGCATGGCGTCGCCGAACACCGGACCGGCCACGGCGAACACCGCCCGGTCCGGCCGCTCCGGCGCGGCGTCGAGATAGGCCGCGACCTCGTCCTCGAAGCTTGCGAAACCGTCATTGGCGAGGGTCTCGACCGCGCGCGGGCGCAGCTCGCCCGGATCCACGAGCCCGAAGCGGCCGTTCGTGCCGCCGATGTCGCCGACGAGAAGGGTCAAGGCTCGAATCTCATGAAGGCGTGCGGGGCGGGACGGCTAAGGCCAATGGCAGGCATCGGGCGGCGGCGGTCAACCGAGATCGAACAGCCGCACGCGCCGGACCTTGACGAAGGGGCGCACGGCCTCGTCAAACGCAAGCCGCGCCGGCGTGTCGTGGGCTTCGGCCGCGGCGTCGCTGGCGTAGAGCGTCGAGGTGAGGAAGAAGCCCGGCGCCTCCGGATCCTCGGCGATCGCCACGCCGCGGCATTCGGGATCGCTGCGCTCCATCTCGCGCGCGCTCGCGAACGCCGCCGCGCGGAAGGCGGCGATGTTTTCGGGCTCGACCTCGAAGACGGTGGCGACAAGCTTCATGAGCGCGACATAGTGCGGGCGCGACGCCCGCCAACACACAAAAGGATCCTTGAGCCGAGATGACCGCGCCCGCCTTCGCGCCCGACGACCTGACCGCCCGCGTGCTGCACCGCGACGGGCTGATGCTGGTGGTGGACAAGCCCGCCGGCCTGCCGGTCCACGCCGGCCCCAAGGGCGGGCTCAATCTGGAGAGCATGTTCCACGCGCTGCGCTTCGGCCTGCCGCGCGATCCGGCGCTGGCGCACCGGCTGGACAAGGACACCAGCGGCTGCCTGGTGCTCGGCCGGCACCGCAAGGCGCTGGCCCGGCTCGGCAAGCTGTTCGCCAACGGCCGGGTGGGCAAGACCTACTGGGCGGTGACGCGGGGCGCGCCCGAGGCGGACGAAGGCCGCATCGACGCGGCGCTCGCCAAGCGCAGCCCCGACCGCGGCTGGTGGATGGCGGTGGACCCCGCGGGCCAGCCGTCCTCCACCGAATGGCGGGTGCTGGCGCGGGGCGCGGGGCTCGCCTTCGTGGAGTTCACGCCGCTCACGGGCCGCACCCACCAGATCCGCGTGCACGCCGCCCATCTCGGCATGCCGCTGCTGGGCGATCCGATTTACGGCGCGGAGCCGGCGGGCGGCGCGCGGCTTCATCTCCACGCCCGGTCCGTGCGCGTGCCCATGCGCGAGAACCAGCCGCCGGTGACGGTGACGGCCCCGCCGCCGCCGCACATGGCGGAGACCTTCGCAGCGCTCGGCTGGCGCGTGGACGAGGCGGAACCCGCCCTATATGCCCCGGTTTGAGGGCGCGCCCACGCGCTTAACCGGCTGAACGGACGGACGACGCCCATGGCCCGCTGCCTCGTGCTGCTCAACCCGCGCGCCGGGACGCTGGAGGATCTCGCCGCCGCGAGCGGAGGCGAGCCGGCCGAACGGGTGCGGCAGGCCTTCGCGGCCGCCGGGAAGGACGTGGACGTGCGCATGGCGCCGCCGCGCGACCTCGGCGCGGTGCTGGACGAGCTCGCCCGCGGCGACGACCATGACGAGATCATCGTGGGCGGCGGCGACGGTTCGCTCTCCCTGTCGCTCGGCAAGCTGCTGGCGTCGGGCAAGACCTTCGGCGTGCTGCCCTTCGGCACCATGAACCTGCTGGCGCGGGATCTCGGCGTGCCGCAGGAGATCGATGAGGCCATCGCCGCGCTCGCCCGGTCTGAGCCGGCGGAGGTCGATCTCGCCTCCGTCAACGGCCGGCCGTTCCACTCCATCTCCGGGCTCGGCTTCTTCGCGCAGATGGCGCGGGCGCGGGAAGCCGCGCGCGGACTGAAGGGCCTCGGCCGCTACGCCGGCTTCACGGTGGCGGCGCTGCGGGCCTTCTTCCGCTCCGGCCGCTCCCGCTACCAGCTCGTCATCGACGGCGCGCCGCTGGTGGTGGAGGCGACGGCGGTGCTCGTCACCAACAACGCCTTCGGCGACGGCGCCTGGCGGCGGCCGCGTCTGGACGGCGGCGAACTCGAGGTGATCGTCGCCCATTCGGGCACGATGCGGGAGCGCCTGCGCCTCGGCGTGGACGTGGTGGCGGGCGGCTGGCGCGCCAACCCGCTGATCGAGGTGTTCCGGGCCCGGCGCGTCGAGGTGCGCAAGTCCCGGCGGCCCCGGGTCTGGGTCGCGACCGACGGCGAGCTCGCCCGCGAGCCGACGCCGATCGTCTACGAGATCCTGCCCAAAGCGGCGCGGATGCTCCGGCCGACGCTGTCGGCCGACGCCCTGGCCGCGGCGCCGGTCGCGCTGGAGCCGGGCGTCGAAGCGCA
>NZ_JBHTMX010000279.1:0-2724 GCF_042679725.1 Methylopila musalis | reverse complement strand
CGCGGCGCGGGCGGCCTCCGCTGCGGCCTCCGCCTCGTCGAAGGTCATGGCGGCGATGGCGTCGGCGGCGGTCTCCGGCGCGATCGGCTCCAGCGCCTCGTCCTCGGGCAGGCCCGCATGGCCGCGCAGGATGCTGTCCGGCGTGCGGGTGAAGCGGGCGTTGGGGCCGATGGCGAAGGGCTGCAGCCAGCTCGGCACGATGTGGGCGTCGTAGAGCGCGTCGAGCCCGATGAGCGGTCCCGACGGATGCGGCGTCACCGCCACGGAGGCGTCGAGCGCGTCGTCCAGATCGCGGGCGCGGCGCTCGCGCAGCACATGGTCCGGCGTGCGGACAGAGCGCACCTCGCTCGGCGCCGCCTGGCGTCGCGGATCGGCGGTTCGGCGTCCGGTCGCGTCGGAATCGGAGGCGGGCGGACGTCCCGAGAAGGTCATGGCCTGGAGTCCCGGATTGCGGCGCCGCAGCGCCGAGTGATCTCAGAGGCCCCAGTTAGAAAGAGCAGAGTTAATGAAGCGTGGAGCCCGCGCTCGCGGCCACCGTCGTCCACAGGGGGCGGCGCGGCGGAACCGCCTCGAAACGCAAGGCTTACCGGGTTTTGGCGCGGATCAGTTGGCGTCGTCGGGGAACGACGGCAGCGGCTGGAACGCCACGCCCTCGTCCGCGAGCGCCCGGGCCTCGTCGGGCGTGGCGCGGCCGTAGATGGAGCGGTGCTCGATCTCCTCCGCGTGCATCCGGCGGGCGAGGTCCGGGAACCGGTCGCCCACGTTCTCGGAGGTGCGGGTCACATGGTCCCGCAGCGCCCGCAGCCGGGCGCGCAGCTCCCGGTCGCCGTCGGACGCGAGCTCCATGGCGGGGCCGGGCTCGGCCGCAGGCGCCGGGGCGGAGGCGGGCGCCTCCGATTCCGTTGGCGTGGCCGCGCGCCCCGCCGCGATCGCCGGCGCCATCAGCGCCTTGGTCACGGCGCTCCCGCCGCAGGCCGGGCAGCTCAGCAGCCCGCGCGTCTGCTGGCTGTCGAAATCGGCGGAGGAGCGGAACCAGCCGTCGAAACGGGCGCCGCAGCCGCAGGTGAGGTCGTAGCGAATCATGATGGGATGAACGTTCTCAGAGCCTGTCGGGAAGGTCCTGTTCGCCGTCGTGCCCGGGCTTGGTCGTCGGGCATCCATGACTTCGCGGATCACGCGTCGGCGAGCGGACAGTCGTGGATGCCCGAGACAAGCTCGGGCATGACGGGTGCTTGAACCGCCCGTGTTCGGACCAGCCGGACACGCGCCTCAGGCGCCGACCTCGTGCAGCCGCGTCGGCTCGGCCGGCGGCAGCAGGCCGAAGCGGCGGCCGTTCTCCAGCGCGGGGATGCGCTTGCGGGCGGCGGCGGCCTCCGCGAGGTCGATCTCGGCGAGGATCACCCCCGGCGCGTCGTGATCGAGCTCGGCGACGATCCGGCCCCACGGGTCCACGATCAGGCTGTGGCCGTAGGTCTCGCGGCCGTCCTCATGCCGGCCGCCCTGGGCTGCGGCGAGGACGAAGGAGCCGGTCTCGATGGCGCGGGAGCGCAGCAGCACGTGCCAGTGGGCCTCGCCGGTCTGTTTGGTGAAGGCGGCCGGCGCGGCGAGCGCCGCCGCCCCGTTCTCCGCCAGCGCCCGGTGCAGGGTGGGGAAGCGCACGTCGTAGCAGATGGTGAGGCCGAGCCGCCCCCAGGGCAGGTCGGCGACGATCGCGGTCTCGCCCGGACGGTAGGTGGCGGATTCGCGCCAGCTCTCGCCGTTCGGCAGGTCCACGTCGAACATGTGGATCTTGTCGTAGCGGGCGACGATCTCGCCCTCCGGGTCGATCAGGAACGCCCGGTTCGCGGCGCGCTCGCCCTCGAGCCGCACGGCGAGCGAGCCGAGATGGAGCCACAGTCCCAGGCCGCGGGCGAGCTCCTGGAAAGCGGCGAGCGCGGGGCAGGCGTTCTCCGGCAGGATGGCGGCGAACAGCTCCTCGCGCGAGCGCACGAGGATGTTGGTCATCTCCGGCGTCTGCACGTAGTGCGCGCCGCCGTCCTTCGCCTCGCGGATCAGCGTCGCGGCCGCGTCCACGTTGGCGGAGATGTCCCGGCCCGAGCGCATCTGCGCGCAGGCGGCGACGAAGCGCGTCGCGGTCTCGCCCATCGGGCTCACGCCGCCAGCAGCGGGTCGAGCCCGCCCGCCGCGTCCAGCGCGTGGAGGTCGTCGCAGCCGCCGATGTGGCGGCCGTCGATGAAGATCTGCGGCACGGTGGTGCGGCCGCCGGCGCGCTCGATCATCTCCGGCCGGCGCGCGGGCTCCCGGCCGATGTCGATCTCCTCGAACGCCACGTTCTTGCGACGGAGCAGCGCTTTCGCCATGTCGCAATAGGGGCAGCCCACACGCGCATAGACGGTCACGGACGACATTCGGGCCTCTGGGCTCTGAGCGGGTGTCATGGTCTTGTCCGACGATATAACCCGTCACGCATCGTTCACAACCAGTGCGAAGGTCAGCACGTCCACCTCCGCGGCGCCGCCCCGCCGCAGCAGCCGGGCCAGGCGGTCGAGCGTCGCGCCGGTGGTCATCACGTCGTCCACCAGCACGATCCGCCGTCCGGCGACCAGCGCCCGCCCGCGCGCCGACAGGCGGAACGCGCCCTGAAGGTTGGACGCGCGCTGGGCGGCGGTCAGCCCCACCTGCGGCCGGGTGGCCTTGACGCGCTCGATCGCCTGCAGCTCCAGC
>NZ_JBHTMX010000278.1:0-2758 GCF_042679725.1 Methylopila musalis | reverse complement strand
GGGGACGCGGCCCGAAGCCCGGCGGGCGTCGCTGCGGCGCATCCGCCATCCGGACACGGACGAGACGCTGGACCGGGGGCTCGCGCTGTGGCTGCCGGGGCCGGGCAGCCCCACGGGCGAGGACTGCGCCGAGCTGCACATCCATGGCGGCCGGGCGGTGGTCGCCGCCGTGCTGGAGGCCGCGCTTAGGGTTCCCGGCCTGCGCGCGGCGGAGCCCGGCGAGTTCGCCCGCCGCGCCTTCCTCGCCGGGCGGCTCGATCTGGCGGAGGCGGAAGGCCTCGCCGACCTGATCGACGCAGAGACGCAAGGCCAGCGCCGGCAGGCGCTGCGCCAGAGCGAGGGCGCGCTCTCCGCCCGGGCGCTCGGTTGGCGGGAGCGGCTGATCGGCGCCATGGCGCTGATCGAGGCCGGGATCGACTTCGTGGACGAGGACGACGTGCCGGCGGCCGCCCGCGCCGAGGCCCACAGCGAGGTGTCGGCGCTGGCCGCGGACCTGCGCGCAGCGCTGGCCGACCGCCGGGCGGCGCGCGTGCGCGACGGCTTCCATGTGGCGATCGTCGGCCGCCCCAACGCCGGCAAGTCGAGCCTCCTGAATGCGCTGCTGCGCGAAGACGCCGCCATCGTCACTGACACGCCGGGCACGACGCGGGACGTGCTGGAGGCGCGGCTCGACCTCGGCGGCTATCCGGTCGTGCTCGCGGACACCGCCGGCCTGCGCGACAGCGACGACGCGGTGGAGCGTGAGGGCGTGCGCCGGGCCCGGCTGCGCGCCGCGCAGGCGGACCTGACCCTGTGGCTGCGGGACGCCTCCGACTTCGCGCCCGACGAGCCCGCCCCCGAGACCGGCGGCGCGCTGTGGCGTGTGGCCAACAAGACCGACGTCGCGCCCGCGCCGCCCGGAATGGACTTCGCCCTCTCCGCCCAGTCCGGCACGGGGCTCGACGCCCTGCTCGCCGCGCTGGAGCAGGCCGCGCAGGACGAGCTCGGCGGAAGCGAGCATGCTGGCCTCACACGCGCCCGCCATCGGGAGGTGGTGGTGGCGGCGATGGGCGATCTCGACGCCGCGCTGGACGGCTGGACGCATCTGCCCGACGAGGTGCTGGCGGAGCTGCTGCGCCGGGCCGCCGGGACGCTCGGCCGGATCGCCGGCGGGGTCAATGTGGAGGACGTGCTGGACCGCCTGTTCTCCTCCTTCTGCATCGGGAAATGACGAAGGGCGGACCCGCCATGTTTCACGTGAAACATGGCTCCCGCGTTGCGGGGTGGGGGCCGCTCCGCTATTGAGAACGCTGACTTCTGGACAAACGGAACGAACGACATGCGGACGTCCTTCGACGTCATCGTGGTGGGCGGCGGCCATGCGGGCTGCGAGGCGGCGGCGGCGGCCGCGCGCATGGGCGCGCGCACGGCGCTGGTGACGCACCGCGCCGACACCATCGGCGCCATGTCCTGCAACCCGGCCATCGGCGGGCTCGGCAAGGGCCATCTGGTGCGCGAGGTCGACGCGCTGGACGGGCTGATGGGCCGCGTGGCGGACGCGGGCGGCATCCAGTTCCGGGTGCTGAACCGTCGCAAGGGGCCCGCGGTGCGCGGCCCCCGCGCCCAGCAGGACCGCAAGCTCTACGCCGCCGCCATGCAGGCGGCGCTGGCCGCTCAGGCGAACCTCACCATCATCGAGGGCGAGATCGACGACCTCATGGTGGAGCATGGCCGCGTGACCGGCGTCACGCTCACCGACGGGCGCGGCTTCGGCGCCGGCGCGGTGGCGCTGACCACCGGCACCTTCCTGCGCGGGCTGATCCACATCGGCGAGGTCAGCTTTCCCGCCGGCCGCATGGGCGAGGCGCCCGCGCTTGGCCTGTCGAAGCGGCTGGAGGCGTCGGGCTTCGCGCTCGGCCGGCTGAAGACCGGCACGCCGCCCCGGCTCGACGGCCGCACCATCGATTTCGCCGCGCTGGAGGAACAGGCGGGCGACACGCCGCCCGAGCCGTTCTCGCCCCTCACCAAGGCGATCGCGACGCCCCAGATCGCCTGCCACATCACCCGGACCACCGCGGAGACGCACCGCGTGATCCGCGACAACATCGGCCGCTCGGCGATGTATTCCGGCCGGATCGAAAGCCGCGGCCCGCGCTACTGCCCCTCGATCGAGGACAAGATCGTCCGCTTTGGCGACCGGGACAGCCACCAGATCTTTCTGGAGCCGGAAGGGCTCGACGACCCCACCGTCTACCCGAATGGCGTCTCCACCTCGCTGCCGGAAGAGGTGCAGGGCGCCGTCATCCGCTCCATTCCGGGGCTGGAGCGCACGGTCATCCTGCGGCCGGGCTACGCCATCGAATACGACCACGTGGACCCACGCGAGCTTGAGCCCACGCTGGAATGCAAGCGGTTGCGCGGCCTGTTTCTGGCGGGTCAGATCAACGGCACCACGGGCTATGAGGAGGCCGCCGCGCAGGGGCTTCTGGCCGGGCTGAACGCGGCCCGTCGCGCCAGCGGCCAGGACGGCGCGGTGTTCGACCGGGCCGAGGCCTATCTCGGCGTGATGGTGGACGATCTCGTCACCCGCGGGGTCAGCGAGCCCTACCGCATGTTCACCTCGCGCGCCGAGTACCGGCTGTCGCTGCGGGCGGACAACGCCGACCTGCGCCTCACCCGCCGCGGAGAGGCGCTCGGGCTGGTGGGCGCGGAGCGCGCGCGCAGCTTCGCCGCCAAGGCGGAGGCGCTGGCGGCGGCGGTGGCGTTCGCCGGCTCGGTC
>NZ_JBHTMX010000277.1:0-2781 GCF_042679725.1 Methylopila musalis | reverse complement strand
GCAGATGGCGGCCGGCCGCCGGGCGGTGCGGCCGGGCGGCGGCGCGCTGTTCCGGGTGCCGGAAGGCGACCGTCGCGCCGTCATCAACCTGCTCGCCGCGCGAGGCGTGCCCGAGACCACGGCGCAGCGGCTGGAGCCGTGGTTCCTCGCCATGCTCGCCACCGCGCCGAGCTGCGAGATCGCCCGCATCGACCAGGGCGAGATCAACGTCGACCAGATGGTGGTGGAGGCCGCCCGCGCCGCGGGCGTGCGCGTGGAGGGGCTGGAGGGCGCTGACGAACAGATGGCGACGCTTGCCTCCGCCCCCGAGGAGCTGGCGCTTCGGGTGCTGGTGGACACCGCCCGGCTCGGGCCGGACTTCGCCGACTACATCGAGACCACGGTGAACCTCTATCTCGACCGCCGCATGGGCTTCCTCGGCGCCGCGCTCCGGGAGTTCACGCTCGGCGGGCGCCGGATGGTCACCCAGCTCGACTATCTCGACAGCGTGCTGGGCGAGCGCAACGCGCGCATGCACGACCGCTCCCGCGCGGCCTTCGCGCGAGGGGGCGTGTTCATGGCGGTGGGGGCGCTGCATCTGGTCGGCGCGGACGGGCTTGTGGAGCGCCTGCGCCGGGACGGCTACGCGGTCACGCGGGTGTGGTGACGCGCGCGAGGTGAGGAGGACGGGCGGCGGCCCGCGGACGCGGCCGCCGCCTCCCTCCGGATCACTGACCCAGCTTCTGCACGGCCTGCGCCGTCTGGGCGACGTTGCGGGCGGTGGCGAGGATCGACAGGAACTTCTGCAGCTCCGACAGCTTGGCGTTGGCCACGTAGAGCACGTCCTTGTCCCGCACCGCGAAGGCCTTGGCGTAGAAGTAGGCCGCCGGGTCGCGCAGGTTCACGCGATAGACCATGGGCACCCGCTCGCCGAAGCGGCCGTCGTAATCCGGCCGGATGGCGCGCGCGGCCGAGGCGGGCTCGTAGCGGAACAGGAACAGCGCGCCGGGGTCCGAGCGCTGGTCCATGAGGCCGCCGGCCTTGCCCACCGCCTCGAGCAGCGAGATGCGCTCCAGATCGAACATGATCGGGCCCGGCTGCGGCACCGCGCCGAAGGCCATGAACAGCTCCGGATCCTTCGTCAGATAGATGCGGTCGCCCGGCTGGACGAAGACGTTGTCGGGCGGATTGTCCACCAGCGTCTTCATGATGGACGAGGCCTGGTTCGAGCCGCGCACCAGCGTCACGCGGGTCTGGAACAGCTCGTTCTTGGCGCCGCCGGCGGTGGCGATGGCGTCGAGCACCCGGTCGCCGGCCGCGGTGATGGGGAAGCGGCCGGGCTTGCCCACCTCGCCGTTGACCACGAAGCTGCGGCTCACGGTCTCGGTGATCTGCACCAGCGCCTGCGGCTGGATCGCGCGGCCCTCGAGCGCGGCGACGATGCGCTTCTCGACCGTCTGCGGGCCGGCGCCGGCGGCCGAGATGCGGCCGGCGTAGGGCACCGTGATCGAGCCGTCGGAATCGACCCGCTGGGTCAGCGACACGCGGGCGCCGAGATCGCTGGAGAACAGGCCGCCCTGGCCCGCCTCGAACAGCTGCACCGACAGCACGTCGCCCACGCCCACGATCTGGCCGGGGGCCGGCTGGGGCGCGGAGAAGCGGCGGGAGAACGGCGCGGCGCGGTACTGCGACAGCACGTCGACCACGCGCTGGTTCAGGTCCACCAGCAGGTAGTCCTTGATCGCGGTGTTCGACACGCTGGGCGGATCGATCTGTTCGGTCGTCGGACCTGCGGCGGGCAGAGTCGAGCAGCCGCTCATCAGCGCGGTCGCGACCGCGATGGCGGCCGCGCCGGTTACCTTACTGGACCGCATACGTCCTCACTTGACCGTAACCCCGGTCGCCGGAGGTAGCACCGAACAGGTTACGTGCCAACTAACGAGGCCTTAACCGCCTCAATCATCACAAAGCCGCCACATCTCCGCGCGGGCGCTGAGGCGTCGCGGCCACAGCGGTCAGGCGGCGGCGAGCAGCATGCGCCCGAGTTCGTCCACGCTCACGTCCCGGCGCTCGGCGGGCGCGGCGGGCGCCGTCGTGCTCCAGAGCACGTAATCGGTGGCGCGGCGGTCCGGCAGGTCCGGATGCAGCAGGCGGCCGGGCGCGTGGTCGCCGTAAAGGCAGAGCAGCCCCCCGCCGGGCGCGGCCGCAAGCGCTGCGGCCACCCGCCCGATCATGCGGTCGGCGTTGGCGAGGTGGAGCGCGTACTGCTCCGCGGCCTCGTGCGTCTCGGCGAGCCGGCCGAGCCCCCACGGCCCGTGGTTCTCAATGGTGACGGCGAACAGGAAGCTCGGCCCCGTCGCGTCCCGGATCGCGGCCTCGAGCGCCTCCGCCACCGCCGCGTCCGCCACATACGGTCCGAAGCGCGGGGCCTCCGCGAAGGCGCGGCCGTCGATGAAGCGGTCGAAGCCGAAGCGGGGGACCAGCACGTCCCGGTCGAAGAAGCGGCGGTCGTAGGGGTGAAGGAACGTGGTCGCCCGGCCCGCCGCCCGGAACAGCTCCGGCAGCGTGCGGCCGAGATAGGCGGGCGCGGTGAGATAGGGGTCGAGCGCGTCGAGGCCGAGCGTCTCGGAGGGCAGGCCGGTGAGGAAGCCGAACTCGCTCCGCATGGTGTAGGCGCCCTCCGCCGGCACGCGGCAGCGGCCGAAGGCCAGCGCCCCGGCCCGCAGCGCCGCGACCGCAGGGAGTGTGGGGCCGGGCAGGCCGCGGGCGGCGATGTCCACGAAGCTCTCGCACTGGATCGCC
>NZ_JBHTMX010000276.1:0-2820 GCF_042679725.1 Methylopila musalis | reverse complement strand
CGGACAGGCCGAGCGCCGCCTCCTCGTGGCGGGCGGCGATCCGCGTCTCGGCGGGATCGGCGAGGCCGGCGCGCGCCGCCATGCGGCTCAGCCGAGCCGCTCGACGAGCTTCGCCACCACGCCGTCCAGCGTGTCGCCGTCGGCGCGGGCGGAGAAGGTGAGGGCCATGCGGTGCTTCAGGATGGGCTCGGCCAGCGCCGCCACGTCGTCGATGGAGGGCGCGAACCGGCCGTCGAGCAGCGCGCGGGCGCGCACCGCCAGCATCAGCGACTGGCTGGCGCGGGGGCCGGGGCCCCAGGCGATGCGGCTGGCGACGCTTTTCTCCGCCGTCTCGGGCCGGGCCGAGCGCACGAGGTCGAGGATGGCGTCCACCACCGATTCGCCCACGGGCAGGCGACGCACCAGCCGCTGGGCGGCGAGCAGGTCGTCCGAGGTCATGGCCGCCTTGGGCCTCGCTTCGTCCGCGCCGGTGGTGGCGAGCAGGATGCGCCGCTCCGCCTCCCGGTCCGGATAGCCCACGTCGATCTGCATCAGGAAGCGGTCGAGCTGGGCCTCGGGCAGCGGATAGGTGCCCTCCTGCTCCAGCGGGTTCTGGGTGGCGAGCACGTGGAACGGGCGCGGCAGGTCGTGGCGGTGGCCGGCGACGGTGACGTGATACTCCTGCATGGCCTGCAGCAGCGCCGATTGGGTGCGGGGGCTGGCGCGGTTGATCTCGTCGGCCATCAGAAGCTGGGCGAAGACCGGGCCGGACAGGAAGCGGAACGAGCGGCGGCCGTGCTCGTCCTCCTCCAGCACCTCGGAGCCGAGAATGTCGGAGGGCATCAGGTCCGGCGTGAACTGCACCCGGCGGGCGTCGAGCCCGAGCACCGTGCCGAGCGCCTCCACCAGCTTGGTCTTGGCGAGGCCCGGCACGCCCACCAGCAGCGCGTGGCCGCCGCACAGGATGGTGAGCAGGGCGTGGTCCACCACCTGCTCCTGCCCGAAGATCACCTGGCCGATGGCGGCGCGGGCGGCCGCCACATGGCCGCCGATCGCCTCCGCGCCCCGGACCACCGCGGCGTCGAGGTCGGTGGCGCCGTCGCCTGCCGTCTGGGTCATGGTGATCTCCTGAATGCCATCGCCGCCCATCGGACGATTCCGCGGCGCCGAATGCAAGCCCCGCGCGCGCCCCTCGGCGGGACTTACCCCGAACGGTCGGGCGGCCTACATGATAGGCGGCAGGGTCAAACGGGCGATATGAAGGCTGTCCCACGGCTCGCGAGTGGTTCAAGGAAACGTGATGTCGCAGGCGCACGCCGAAATCTCCCCCGCGGCCGGGCGCATGGACGCGCTGGCCCAGGCCGCGCGCGAGGCCGGCGGCCGGGGCCCGGCGCCGGTGCATCTGTGGAACCCCGAGCGCTGCGGCGCGATCGACATCGTCATCCGCGCCGACGGACGCTGGACCTACAACGGCTCGCTCATAGACCGTCCAGCGCTGGTGAAGCTGTTCGCCACCGTGCTGCGGCGCGACCCGGACGGCTATGTGCTGGTCACGCCCGCCGAGAAGCTCGACATCATGGTGGAGGACGCGCCCTTCGTGGCGGTGGAGATGGCGTGGGCGGGCGAGGGCCGCGACCGCCGCCTGCGCTTCCGCACCAATGTGGACGAGACGGTGGACGCCGGGCCAGACCATCCGCTGCGGTTCGAGGCCGCGGCCGACGGCGGCTTCAAGCCCTATGTGCGGGTGCGCGGCGAGCTCTGGGCGCTGGCGGCGCGCCCCGTGGTCTACGATCTGGTGGAGCTCGCCGAGGAGCGGGACGGCGCGCTGGGCGTCTGGTCGGGGGGCGCGTTCTTCCCCTTCGGCGAGGCGGCGGCGTGAGGCCGGACGGCGCGCTCGCCGCGCCGCCGCCGTTCTCGATCGAGGACCTGCGCGCCCGCGCGGCGACGCGCCTGCTGCCGGCCCCGCCCGATCCGGACGATCCCGAGACCGTGCCGATCGGCGAGTTCGCCTTGCTCGCGCCGGACCACACGCCCCGCGCCGCGGCGGTGCTGATCGGGGTGACGCCCCGCGCCGAGCCGCAGCTGCTGCTGACCCAGCGGGCGGCGCATCTGCCGGTGCATGCGGGGCAGATCTCGTTTCCGGGCGGCAAGCGGGAGCCGGGCGATCCGTCCCCGCTCGCCACCGCGCTGCGCGAGGCGCAGGAGGAGATCGGGCTTGACCCGGCCTTCGCGCGCCCGCTCGGCTATCTCGACCTCTACGTCACCAATTCGGGCTTCGCGATCGTGGGCTGCGTCGCCGAGGTCGATCCGGCCTACACGCTCGCTTTGTCGCCGGACGAGGTGGACGACGCCTTCGAGGTGCCTCTGGGCTTTCTGATGGCGGCGGAAAACCACCGGGTGGAGATGCGCGAGTGGCGCGGCGGCTTGCGGAAAGTTCATCACATGCCCTGGCGCGATCGGCATATCTGGGGTGTGACCGCAGGCCTGCTGCACAACCTTTATGAGAGGCTGTACGCCGAATGACGCGCATCCTGCTGCAGGCGCTGCTGTTCCTGTCGCCCTTCATCGCCTACGCGCTGTGGTTGCGCTTCACCGCCCGCGGCTGGCGCGCGCCGGAGCGCTGGCTCGGCGCGCCGCTGGTCTGGCTCGCGGTCGCGGGCGTGTCGCTGACGGTGGCGAGCCTGTTCGCGATGGCCTTCACCACCGGCGGCTCCACCAAGGCGATCTACGTGCCGGCGCACATGGAGAACGGCGTGTTCGTGCCGGGCAGCCTGCGGGAGCCCGGCGCGAAGTGAGCGCGACGCTGCGGCTCGCCGACGCCGGCTGGCTCGCGCGGGGGCC
>NZ_JBHTMX010000275.1:0-2822 GCF_042679725.1 Methylopila musalis | reverse complement strand
GGCCGGCCTCGCGCTGGCGGCGCCCGCGCCGGACGCCCGGGCGCAGGCGACAGACAGGCCCGCCCATGACGAGCGCTTCGCGCTGGAGGCGACGCTCGCGACCCGGCTCGCCTACGTCTCCAGCGGCGATTTCGAGGTGGACCGGCTGGCGAAGGCGGGGCTCGAGGGCCTGACGCAGGCGCTTTCCTTCCGCACCGCGCTGTCGCCCGGCGGGCCGATCGCGGTCGATCCGTCCAAGGACGAGCTCGCCTTCTTTCCGCTGCTCTACTGGCCGGTGACTCAGGACGCCGCCCCGCTCGACGCCGCCACCCGCGCCCGCGTCGACGCCTACATGAAACAGGGCGGCGCCATCCTGTTCGACACCCGCGACGCGGTGAGCGGCGAAGGCGGCGGCGCCGAGAGCGCGGCGCTGAAGCGGCTGCTGGAGGGGCTCGACATTCCCGCGCTGGAGCCCGCCCCCCGCGACCACGTTCTGACCAAGGCGTTCTATCTGCTCGACGCGTTTCCCGGCCGCTACGACGGCAGCCCGCTCTGGGTCGAGGCGCTGGCGGCGGAGGACGAGACCGAGGCCGCCGACCGTCCGGCGCGGGCCGGCGACGGCGTCTCGCCGGTGCTCATCACCGGCGCGGATTTCGCCGGCGCCTGGGCGGTCGGCGCGGACGGCCGCCCGCTGCTGCCCACCTCCACCGACGAACGCCAGCGCGAGATGGCCTACCGGGTCGGCGTGAACATCGTGATGTACACCCTCACCGGCAACTACAAGGCGGATCAGGTGCATGTGCCCGCGCTGCTGGAAAGGCTCGGGCAATGACGGCGCCCCGCTCCGACCACGCCTCCCCGGGCGCCGCCCTCCGCCTCTCCCGCGTGCGGACGCCCGCACGCTCGCATGAGGCCCGCGCATGAGCCTCGACGTCGTGTTCGCGCCGCTTATCCCGCTGCCCGCGCTGCTGGCGTTCGCGGTCGCCGGCGCCGTGGTGGCGGCGCTCGGCGTGTTCGCCCGCGCGCGCGGCGCGTGGCTCCGGGCCGGCGCCCTCGCCTGCCTGCTGCTGGCGCTCGCCAATCCGTCCTTCACCCGCGAGGACCGGGAGACGCTGACCAACGTGCTGCCGGTGGTGGTGGACCGCTCCGGCAGCCAGACGCTGGACGGCCGCAAGGACCAGACCGACGCCGTGCGCCGCCAGCTCGAAGCGCGGCTGCAGGGCTTGAGGAACACGGAGGTGCGCTGGATCGAGGCCGGGCAGGACGGCGCGGCCTCGGACGGCACCGAACTGTTCAAGGCGCTGCGCGACGCATTGGCGGACGTGCCGCCGGAGCGGGTGGCCGGCGCTCTGCTCGTCACCGACGGCGTGGTGCACGACGTGCCCCCGGACGCCCGCGATCTGGGCTTCGCGGCCCCCCTGCACGCCCTGATCACCGGCCGCCCGGACGAGCGCGACCGCCGGGTCGCGCTGACGCTCGCGCCCCGGTTCGGCATCGTGGGCCAGACCCAGCGCGTGGCCTTCCGGCTGGAGGAGACCGGCCCCGGAGGCGGCGCGCCCGTGCCGATCATCGTCCGCCGCGACGGCGAGGAGATCGACCGTTTCGACGCCACCCCCGGCGCGGTGACGAGCTTCGACGCCCCGATCGCCCATGCGGGCGTGAACTACATCGAGATCGAGGCTGAGACCGCGCCCGGCGAAATCACCGACGTGAACAACCGCGCGGTGCTGCCCATCGACGGCGTGCGCGAGAAGCTGCGCGTGCTGCTGGTCTCGGGCGAGCCCCACGCGGGCGAGCGCACCTGGCGCAACCTGCTGAAGGCCGACGCCAGCGTCGATCTGGTGCATTTCACCATCCTGCGCCCGCCGGACAAGCAGGACGGCACGCCGATCAACGAGCTGTCGCTGATCGCGTTTCCGACCCGCGAGCTGTTCATCGAGAAGATCGACGAGTTCGACCTCATCATCTTCGATCGCTACGCGCGGCAGGGCATCCTGCCGATGATCTATTTCGAGAACATCGCCCGCTACGTGCGGGACGGCGGCGCCGTGCTGGTGGCCTCGGGGCCGGACTACGCCCAGCCGGGCACGCTCTACGAGACGCCACTGGCGCAGGTGCTGCCCGCCGAGCCCATCGGCGGCGTGCTGGAGCGGGCGTTCAAGCCGGAGCTGTCGGACGTCGGACGCAAGCACCCCGTGACGCGCGGCCTGCCGGGCTCGCAGACCACCCCGCCGAGCTGGGCGCCGTGGTTCCGCATGGTGGACAGCCGCGTGCGCGAAGGCGAGGCGGTGCTGCGCGGCCCGGATGAACGGCCGCTGCTGGTGCTGGCGCGCGAGAACCAGGGCCGGGTCGCGCTGATGCTGTCCGACCATGCCTGGCTGTGGGCGCGCGGCTTCGACGGCGGCGGCCCGCATGTGGACCTGCTGCGCCGCCTGTCGCACTGGCTGATGAAGGAGCCGGATCTGGACGAGGAGGCGCTGCGCGCCAGGGCGAACGGCCGCGTCGTCACCTTCGAGCGCCAGACCCTGAAGGACGAGGCCCAGCCCGTGACCGTGACGCTGCCGAGCGGGGAGACCCGCGAGGTGGCGCTGACGGAGGCCGAGCCCGGCCTGTGGCGGGGGACCTTCGAGACCCCGGAGCTCGGGCTGCACCGGGCCACCGACAGGACGCTGACCGCGCTCGTCAATGTGGGGCCGCCGAACCCGCGCGAGTTCACCGAGGTGACGAGCACCGCCGGCAGGCTCGACCGGCTCGCCGCCGCGACCGGCGGCTCCGCCCGCCGGGTGACGCCCGAGGCCGGCGCGGAGATCGAGGTGCCGCGCGTGGCGCTTGTCTCGGCCGGC
>NZ_JBHTMX010000274.1:0-2838 GCF_042679725.1 Methylopila musalis | reverse complement strand
AGCGCCAGCGGGACGGGGCGGCCATGGGCGGGGCGCTCGGACGCCACGAGGCCGAGCTCGCCGAACGCGATCGCGTCCACGAAGGTCGGCGCCGCGATCGCGGGCGTCGCCGCGCTCGATCGGGGATCCGGCTCGCGCCACGCGGCGAGGACCGCGGTGAGCGTGACTCCGGCGAGCGCGCCGTCCTTGACGAGGCGCGGCAGCGCGACGCCCGGCGCGACCAGCAGGGTCGCGTTCAACACCCTCGCGGCCTCCGCGAACGCCTCGGTGCCCGTGGGCTGGTGGAAGGTGGCGGCGCAACGCGTCACGATCCAGGGCGTGAAGCCGCAGGCGAGGCCGGGCAGGCCCGCGATGTCCAGCGTCGAGAACAGTCGGTCGCCGCCGGTGAGCTTCGCCGCGAGCAGCGGCGCGAGGCCGAGCGCCACCAGCTCGTTGTGGGTGCGGGCGACGGGGACGGCCCCGGCGTCGAAGGTGATCACCGCCACGTGGTCGGCGGCGTCCTCCGGACGGTCGGCCCGGACGAAGCGCCCGGCGTGCTGCTCCAGAACCTCGTCGAGCGGGGTCGCGCCGTCCGGCTCGTCCTCGCCGAACACGCCGATGAAGCGCAGCCGCTCCAGATCGACCGCGGCCTCGCAGACCGCCTCGGCCGGGCGTCCGCCGGCCGCGCGAGTGCGCACGACCACCGCCTCGGCGCCGACGCCGTTCAGCGCCTCGGTGATCTCCCGCCGCCGCCAGGCGAGCGGCAGCAGCGCCGCCACCAGACCCGCGCGCCACAAAGCGAGGCAGACCAGCGCGGATTCGAACGACGAGCCAAGCTGGACGCCGACCACCGCGTCGGGCTTCAGCCGCCACGCCGCGAAGGCGGAGGCCAGCGCCGAGACGGCCCGGTCCGTCTCCCGCCATGTGCCCTCGAACCGCAGGCGGGCGTCCACCAGCGCCAGACCGTCCGGGTCGCGCTGGGCGTTGTGGGTCAGAACCTCGTCGAGCGTCGACACCCCGGCGACGGGGTTGACGAGGGGAGCGTCGGAAGCGGGCGCGAGGCGCATGAGCGAGGCTCCTTCGAGGTCAGCGGACGCGGGCGGGCGCGTCGCGCCACCAGGTTTCGGGCGCAGGGCCGTAGAGCGGCGTCACGTCGGGTCGCCCGATGGCGGTCCAGCGCGCGACCCACTGCTCTTTCGGGTGAAACAGCGGCACGACGTAGAAGCCGGACAGCAACACCCGGTCGAGCGCGCGCACGGCGGATTCGAATTCGGCGGGTTCGCGCCCGGCGAGCAGCGCCGCGATCATCGCGTCCACCGCCGGCTCCTTCACGCCCATGTAGTTGCGCTCGCCCGGCGTATCGGCGGCGGCGACGCCCCAGTATTTTCTCTGCTCCACGCCCGGCGACAGGCTGTTGAGCCATTTGTACTGGATCATGTCGAAGTCGTAAGTCTGCAGACGGCGGAAGTGCTGGGTGGAGTCCGCCAGCCGCACCGTCGCCCGCACGCCGGCGCGGTCGAGGCCGCGGGCGTAGGCCAGCGCCAGCCGCTCCTGCTCCTTCTCCTTCACGAGGATCTCGAAGCGGAACGGCTCCCCGGAGCCGTCGCGCCGCAACTGCCCGTTCTGGATGCGCCATCCGGCCTGCGCCAGCAGGTCGAGCGCGGCGCGCAGCTGCTCCCGGTCCCGCCCCGAACCGTCCGTGGAGCCGGGCCGCCACGTTCCCTCCAACACGTCGTCGCGCACCACGCCGGGGAAGGGCGCCAGCAGCTCCCGCTCGCGCGCGTCCGCCGGACGGCCGGTGGAGGCGAGGTGGGAGCCCTCGAAATAGCTGCGGGTGCGCTCCGTCGCGCCGCCGTAGAGGTTGCGGTCCATCCACTCGTAGTCGAACAGCAGGCTCAGCGCCTCGCGCACTCGGACGTCGGCGAACAGGGGCTTGCGGGTGTTGAACACCAGCCCGTCCATGCCCCAGGGGCGCCCGGAGACGAACCGGTCCAGCACGACGTCGCCCCGGCGGACGGCGGGGAAGTCGTAGCCGGTGGTCCAGCGGATCGGATCGCTCTCCGGCAGGACGTCGATCAGGCCCTTCTTGAAGGCCTCGAACATGGTGTTCGAGTCCCGGTAATAGTCGTAGCGGATCTCGTCGAAGTTGTTCAGGCCGCGGTTCACCGGGAGATCGGCGCCCCAATAGTCGGGATCGCGGCGCAGCGTCAGCGAGCGGCCCGGATCGAGCGCGCTGATCACGTAAGGCCCGGAGCCCACGATCGGCTTCAGCGTGGTGTCCTCGAACGTCTTCGGGTCCACCGCATGGGCGGGCAGAACCGGCATCAGCCCGAGAATCAGCGGCATCTCACGGTCTTCGGCGTCCACGAGGTCGAACCGCACGGCATGGTCGCCGTCCGCGGTCGCGGCCTTCACGCGCCGGTAGTTGGAGCGGTAGGACGGATGACCCCGCTCCCGCAGCAGATGGAACGTGAAAAGCACGTCCTCGGACGTGATCGGCTCGCCGTCGGAGAAGCGCGCCTTGGGGTTCAGCCGGAAGGCCACCCAGCTGCGGTCGTCCGGCGTCTCCACGCTCTCGGCCACGAGCCCGTACAGCGTGAAGGGCTCGTCGAAGGAGCGGGCGAGCAGGCTCTCATAGACCGCGCCGCGCAGCCCTTGCGCCTGCGCGCCCCGGTAAGCGTAAGGGTTCAGCGTGTCGAAGCCGCCGAGCCAGCCATAGGTGATGCGCCCGCCTTTGGGCGCGTCGGGCCGGGCGTAGGGCAGGTTCGCGAAATCGGGCGGCAGGGCGGGCGCGCCGTGCATGGCGACGCCGTGAGCCGGCGCGGCCACAGCGGGCGCGGCGAAGGCGAGCGATGCGGC
>NZ_JBHTMX010000273.1:0-2839 GCF_042679725.1 Methylopila musalis | reverse complement strand
CGGGCGGCGACACCCCCTCCGCGCCGCCGGACCCGGCCGCGGCGCAGGCGGCCGCGGGTCGGGCGGAAGGCGTCGCCGAACCCACCTTCGCCCGGCAGGTGGCGGAGTACACCCGCGGCGTGGCGGAAGAGGCGGCGAGCGTTATGGGCGCGACCGCCGTGTTCGTGAACGATCTCTCGAGCCTGTTCTCAGCCGGCGTCTCCGGCGCGGCCGTGGACTGGACCCGCGTGATCGCGGTGCTCGCCACCATCGGCGTCGCCTTCGGCGTCTTCGTCGGCCTGCGCGCCGTCGGCATCCCGTTCTACCGCGCCATCGGGCGGCGAGCCGCGCATCTGCGCTGGCCGCTCCGGATCCCGCTGTTCGTGGCGAGCGTGGTGGTGGACGCGCTGATGATCCTGATCGCCTGGGCGGTGGGCTACGTCTTCGCGCTCCAGTTCGGGACGACCGGGGTGATGAACATCCAGGAGGCGCTGTTCCTGAACGCCTTCCTGTTCGTGGAGATGGTGAAGGTCGCCATGCGCGCGGGTCTGTCGCCGAACCATAGGGCGCTGCGCCTGCTGCCGCTGTCGGACGAGACGGCGGCCTACTGGTACTTCTGGCTCAGCCGCATCGTCAGCGCGCTCGGCTACGCCTTCCTGTTCGTGGCGCCCATCGTCACCGCGGCGGTGTCGCCCGGCGCGGCGCAGGCGGTGCGGGTGGTGGTGGCCTTCGCGGCGCTGCTGATGGCCGTCGCCATCGTGCTCCAGAACCGGGAGCGGGTGCGGGCAGCCCTCGCGGGCGGCGCCGAGGCGACCCACAACGACGCCCTCTCCGCCTTCTACCGCCTGCTGGCGCGGCTGTGGCATCTGGCGGCGCTGGCGTGGCTGGTGGCGCTGTTCGTTGTCTGGCTCGCGAACCCGCAGGAGGCGCTGCCCTTCATGGCCGCCGCCACGCTGCAGACCGCGATCGCGGTGGCGGTGGGCGCGGCGGTGACGGCCTTCCTGTCGCGGCTGATCGCGGGCGGCATGCGGCTGCCGGCGGAGATGAAGGAGCGGCTGCCGCTGCTGGAGGCGCGGCTGAACGCCTTCGTCCCCGCCGTGCTGAAGGTCATGCGGGTGGTGGTGCTGCTCGGCGTGCTGATCGCGATCGCCCAGAGCTGGGCGCTGGTGGACTTCCTCGGCTGGCTCGGCAGCGAGGTCGGCGCGCGGGTCGCGACCTCGGCGATCTCCGCCGGCCTGATCGTGCTGATCGGGCTCGCCGCCTATCTCGCTATGTCGTCCTGGGTCGAGTACCGGCTGAACCCCAACGCGGGCGCGGCCCCGACCGCCCGCGAGCGCACCCTGCTCACGCTGTTCCGCAACGCCTTCACCATCGTGCTGGCGGTGCTGGTGGCGATGCTGGCGCTGTCGGAGATCGGCGTGAACATCGCGCCGCTGCTGGCGGGCGCGGGCGTGCTCGGCCTCGCGGTCGGCTTCGGCGCCCAGAAGCTGGTGCAGGACATCATCACCGGCGCCTTCATCCAGATCGAGAACGCCATGAACACCGGCGACAACGTCAAGATCGCGGGCGTGACCGGCACGGTGGAGCGGCTGACCATCCGTTCGGTCGGCGTGCGCTCCATCGACGGCGTGTACCACCTGATCCCGTTCTCGTCGGTGGAGACGGTGTCCAACGCCACCAAGCATTTCAGCTATCACATGGCCGAAATCGGCGTCGCCTACCGGGAGAGCGTGCCCGAGGTGAAGAAGGCCATGCAGGACGCCTTCGAGCGGCTGACGCGCACCGACCACGGCCCGTCGATCATCGGCGCGTTCGAAATGCACGGGCTCACCGTGTTCGGCGACAGCGCCGTCACCGTGCGCGCCCGCATCAAGACCGAGCCCGGCAAACAGTGGGCGCTCGGCCGCGCCTACAACGAGATCCTCAAGGAGATCTTCGACGATCGCGGCATCGAGATGCCCTACCCCCATGTCACGGTCTACATGGGCGAGGACCGCGACGGCTTCGCTCCGCCGCTCCGGATCGCGACCGACCGGGACGCGCCGCTGGTGCGGATCGAGACCCCGCCGGGGGCGGAGGCCACCGTCTCGCCCGCTCCGGACCGGCTGGACGGCCCGGCCGGCGACGACGGCCCCGCCTCGGGCTGATCCGCGCGGCGCCCGCTCTCGCGGCCATGTGGGGTGGCGCGCGAAGCAAATATGCTACTGTCCGCCCGCGAGAGACGCGCGGTCCAGCTCCGGGCCGCGCGTTCCCGCGTCAGCGCACGGGGGCGACCGGCCGATGACCAGTCCTTCGCCGACCGCCGCCACGACCCGCGAAGGGGGCCTCCCCGCGCCCGTGGACGATCGGACGATCGCGCAGCTCGAACGGGAGCTCGCCGAGGCGCGCCGCCGCCTGAACGCGGCCGCGGAGGAGCGGCGGGACGTGGAGACCGAGCGTCGCGGGGTCGACGCCATCTACGCCGCCTACATCGACAACACCCCCGACGGCGTCTTCCTCGTCTCGGTCGAGACGGACGGTCGGGTGCGGATCGAGACCGTCAACCGCGTGGTGGAGCGCGCGCTCGGACTGAAGCGCGACAGCGTGCGCGGCATGGCGCTGGGCGACGTGATGCCGGGCGCCGCCGCCCAGCGGCTGATCGCCAACATCGCCGACTGCGTCCAGAACCGCACGGCGCTGCGCTACGAGGAGACCGTGGACCTGCCCATCGGCGAGCGGGTCTACGAGGTCACGCTGACGCCGGTGACGGCGCCCGGCGCGCCGCCACGGGTGGTGGGCGCGGCCCGCGACCTCACCGACCGCCGCCACGCCGAGGAGCAGCTGCGGCAGGCGCAGAAGATGGAGTCGCTCGGCCAGCTCA
>NZ_JBHTMX010000272.1:0-2869 GCF_042679725.1 Methylopila musalis | reverse complement strand
GACGAGGCCTCCGCCTTCGCCGCCGTCCGCTCGCCGAAGATTCCCCGCAGCCTGCCGAAGCCGGTGGCGCCCGCCGCCGCCCGCGCCCTCGCCGATCCCGACACCCGCACTGGCGAGGAGCGGCCGGACTGGGTGCTCGCCCGCGACGCGGCGGTGATCGCGCTGCTCTACGGCTGCGGTTTGCGCATCGCCGAGGCGCTGTCGTTGACCCGCGCCGAGGCGCCGGTCGCGGGCGTCAGCCTGATCGAGGTCACCGGCAAGGGCGGCAAGCGCCGCCAGCTTCCGGTCATCGCGGCGGTGCAGGCGGCGGTTTCCGGCTATCTCGCCCTGTGTCCGTGGCCGCTCGCGCCGGAGGGGCCGCTGTTCGTGGGCGCGAAGGGCGGGCCCCTCAATCCGCGGCTGGTGCAGCAGGCGGTGGCCCGCATGCGGGGAAGCCTCGGCCTGCCGGACAGCGCCACGCCCCACGCGCTGCGGCACTCCTTCGCCACCCATCTGCTGGCGCGGGGCGGCGACCTGCGGACCATCCAGGAGCTTCTCGGCCACGCCAGCCTGTCGACGACCCAGATTTACACCGAGGTGGACGCCGCCCGGCTCGCGGCGGTGCACGCCGCGTTCCACCCCCGCGCCCGGCTGGGGTGAGGGGCGAAAAACCTACTCGGCCGCGTCCTTGCTCCCGCCGGCGCCGAAGCGGCGGGCGACATAGTCCTCGACGATGCCCTTGAACTCCGCGACCAGGTTCGGCCCGCGCAGCGTCTTGACCTTCTTGCCGTCCACGAACACCGGCGCGGTCGGGACCTCGCCCGTGCCCGGCAGCGAGATGCCGATGTCGGCGTGCTTGGATTCGCCCGGCCCGTTCACGATGCAGCCCATCACCGCCACGTTCAGCGCCTCGGCGCCCGGATAGCGGGTCTTCCACTCCGGCATGCGCTCGACGATGTAGGTCTGGACGTCGCGGGCGAGCTCCTGGAACACGGTGGAGGTGGTGCGGCCGCAGCCGGGGCAGGCGGCCACCAGCGGCACGAAGGTGCGGAAGCCCATGGTCTGCAGGATCTCCTGCGCCACCTTCACCTCCAGCGTGCGGTCGCCGCCGGGTTCGGGCGTCAGCGAGCAGCGGATGGTGTCGCCGACGCCCTGCTGCAGCAGTACGCCGAGCGCGGCGGCGGAGGCCACGATCCCCTTGGAGCCCATGCCCGCCTCGGTCAGGCCGAGATGGAGCGCGTAGTCCGAGCGGCGGGCGATCTCCAGATAGACCGCGATCAGGTCCTGCACCGCCGAGACCTTGGCGGAGAGGATGATGCGGTTCTTCGGCAGGCCGAGCTCCTCGGCGCGGGCGGCGGAGAGCAGCACGGAGCGGATCAGCGCCTCGCGCGTCACCTCGCGGGCGTCCTTCGGCTGGGGCGCGGAGGCGTTCTCGTCCATCAGCGCGGCCAGCATCTCGCCGTCGAGCGAGCCCCAGTTGCCGCCGATGCGCACCGGTTTGTCGAGCCGGGCCGCCACCTCGATGATCTGGGCGAAATGCCGGTCGCGCTTGGCGCCGAAGCCCACATTGCCGGGGTTGATGCGGTACTTGGCCAGCGCCTCGGCGCAGGCCGGATGCTCGGTCAGCAGGGTGTGGCCGATGTAGTGGAAGTCGCCTACCAGCGGCGTCGTGATCCCGCGGGCGGCGAGCCTGTCGCGGATGTGCGGCACGGCGGCGGCCGCCTCCGCCCGGTCCACGGTGATGCGCACCAGCTCCGAGCCGGCGCGGGCGAGCGCCGCCACCTGCGCCACGTTGGCGTCCACGTCCGCGGTGTCGGTGTTGGTCATGGACTGCACCGCGACCGGCGCGCCGCCGCCGACCTGAACGCCGCCCACGTCCACGCCGCAGGAGGCGCGCCGGGCGCCGAGCGCCATGGGGCACGACGCGGGCGCGGAGACGACGGGCTCGGGCCGGCAGAGGGTTTCGGCGCTGGTCATCGGGAGAGGTCCTTGGGCGCGGCGGCCGCGCGGCAGTGGGAGCATTCGCCGGAGATCTCCACCACCTGCGAGCGGGCGCGGAACCCCGCCTCGCCGGCGAGCGCGTCGAGCGCCGCCGCGAAGGCGGAGGACGACGCCTCGCCCACCGCGCCGCAGCTCTCGCAGATCAGGAAGGCGACCGGCCCGCCGTCGCCCGGCCCGTGCTCATGGCTGCAGGCCACGAAGGCGTTGCGGCTTTCGATGCGGTGGGCGAGGCCGTGGGCCAGCAGGAAGTCCAGAGCCCGGTAGACGGTGATGGGCGCGGGGCGGCGCTCGCCCTCCCGCGCCACGCGCTCGATCACGTCATAGGCGCCGGCCGGCACATGGTCGGCGGCCAGCGCCTCCAGCACCCGGCGGCGCATGTCGGTGAGGCGCGCCCCGCGGGCGGCGCACAGCCGTTCCGCGCGCGCGATCAGCGTCGCGGCGCAGGCGCGGTGATCATGCCCTGGCGCCGCGAAGGGCGCGGCGTGATCGTGATCGTGCGAATGGGTCATCGGCGCACGCTCCATACCACGAAACCATGGACCCCGCGCGTCTCCCGCGCAGCGCCGGCGGGCGCGGCCCGCCTCACGTCAGATGGGGACGATCGCCCCACATGCGAGCGAGCCAACTCGCCGCGCCGTCACCTGCCGCGGCGCCGGTGGCGAAGCTCGCCTGCAGCAGGTAGCCGCCGGTCGGAGCCTCCCAGTCCAGCATCTCGCCCGCCACGAACACGCCCGGCCGCCCGCGCAGCATGAAGCCGTCGTCGACCTCGGACAGACGCACGCCGCCCGCGGTGGAGATGGCGCGCTCGACGCCTCTGGTCGCGGTCAGCGTCAGCGGCGCCGCCTTGATCCGCCGGGCGAGGCCCTCCGCGTCGGCGGGCGGCGGCCCG
>NZ_JBHTMX010000271.1:0-2870 GCF_042679725.1 Methylopila musalis | reverse complement strand
CCTCGGCCGCGGCCGATCCGGCGCTCGCCGTGCAGCCCGCCGTTCCCTCGCCGGCGACGCCCGCCGCGCTCGCTCCCACGTCCGCCGATCCGGTGGGCGCGGCCGTCACCCTTCTGCTCGCGACCGATGGAGCCGGCGCCGGCCTGAAGCTGACGGCGGCCGACCGCACGGCCTTGACCGCCTTCTACGCCTCGCGCGCCGGCCAGCCGGTGTGGATCGACGGCGACGCCTTCAACGCCCGGGCCGACGCCGCGCGCGCCCGCATCGCCGCCGCCGACGACGACGGCCTCGACGCGTCCCGCTTCGCGCTTCCGACCGCGCCGGCCACCACCGAGCCGGCCGAACTCGCCCGCGCGGAGCTGCGTCTGTCCGCCGCCGCCCTCGCCTATGCGCGTCAGGCCTGGGGCGGACGCACCAACCCGGCCGCCATCAGCCGCAACATCGAGATCGGCACGCCCGTCTTCGACGCGGCCGCCGCGCTGAACGCCATCGCCGCGGCCGACGACGTCGCCGCCACGCTCGACGGCTTCAACCCGCCCCAGCCCCAGTTCCAGGCGCTGCGCGCGCTGCTGAAGCAGACCCGCGCCGAGCAGGCCGAGGCCGCCCATGCGCCGGTGATCCCGGAAGGCAAGCTGATCAAGCCGGGCGATTCCGATCCCCGCGTGCCGCAGCTGCGCGCCCGGCTCGGCCTCGACGCGATCGCCGGCGACACAACTTACGACGACGCGCTGGCCACGGCGGTGACGGCGTTCCAGAAGACCAGCAAGCTCGGTGCCTCCGGCCTCGTGAACCGTCAGACGGTCCGGGCCATGAACACCGGCCGCAAATTGAACCGCACGGCGCAGCTGCTCGTGAACATGGAGCGCTGGCGCTGGATGCCGCGCGAGCTCGGCGCGAAGCACGTTTTCGTGGACCTGACCGCGTTCAAGCTCGCCATCATGCAGGACGGCCGCGAGACCTACGGCACGCGCGTCGTCATCGGCAAGACGACGAACCAGACGCCGATGCTGTCGAGCGAGATCGACCGTCTGGTGGTGAACCCCTACTGGAACGTGCCGGTCTCCATCGCCATGAACGAGATGGCCGGCTCCGCCCTGCGCGGCTACGAGGTGGTCGACGCCAAGGGCCGCGTGGTGCCGCCGTCGCAGGTGGACTGGGCGCACATCCGCGAAAGCAAGCTGCGCATCCGCCAGCCGCCGGGCGAGCGCAACGCGCTCGGCAACATCAAGTTCATGTTCCCGAACAAGCACGCCGTGTACCTGCACGACACGCCGAGCCGGAAGCTGTTCGCCAACGACTTCCGCGCGCTCAGCCACGGCTGCGTGCGCGTGGACAAGCCGATGGAGTTCGCGGACGCGCTGTCCGGCGACCAGGGCCTGTCGGGCTCCAAGCTGAAGGGCATGATCGGCGGCAAGGAGCGCGGCCTGCCGCTCTCCAGCAAGATCCCGGTGCACCTCGCCTATTTCACGGCGGTGGCGAACGCGGACGGCTCGCTCGACCTGCGTCCGGACCTCTACGGCATGGACGCGCGGGTGCGCGCCGCTCTCGCCGGCGAGGCGCTGCCCGCGCTGCCCGACGAGCCGGTGATCGCCAAGGCCCCGCCCCGGCCGAAGCCCGCGACCCAGCAGGCGTCCGCCGCCACCGCGCAGCCGGCGCCGGCCGAGGTCGCGCCCCAGCGGCAGCCGAACACCTTCGGCTCGTGGCTGTCGCGCACCTTCGGCGATTCGCGCTGAACCGGGACTGCGGCGGGGCCAAGACACGCAAGGGAATTGTGTTCCGCCGCAGGCCCAAATCGGATTCCGACTAGCTTTTCTTCGATTCTGCGGCTACGAGGTCACAGAAGAGTGGTTGGGGGATCGCTTTCGACGGGGTTGGTTCATTCCGCATTAACCAGGCCCGTAGAGACTTCAGTCATCACCTGCGGCGTCGACGCCCCCGCGCGGCGCAGGCAGGCGATCAGACAGTCAGGTCGGTTCATTGCTCGAAGCGCTCATGTCACGACAGACCGTTCTCTCCCGCGCCAAGCGGGGAGCCGGCGTCGCTCTTCTCGGGGTCGTCGCGCTGATCGCCGCCTCCGAGGGCACGCAGAACGCGCAAGCCAACGGCGACACGCGGACGCTCACGCTGTACCACACGCACCGCGGCGACACCCTGACGGTGACGTTCAAGCGCAACGGCCGGTATGACGCCGAGGGCCTGCGCAAGCTGAGCTACTTCCTGCGCGACTGGCGGAACGACAAGCAGACGCGCATGGAGCCGCGCCTGTTCGACATCGTCTGGGAGGTGCACCGCGAGGTGGGCCGCGGCCAGATGATCAACATCGTGTCGTCCTACCGCTCGCCCGAAACCAACGCCATGCTGCGCGCCCGCTCCCGCGGCGTCGCCAAGTTCAGCCAGCACATGCTGGGCCGCGCCATGGACTTCTACATCACCGGCGTGCCGGTCTCCGCGGTGCGCGAGGCGGGCGTGCGCCTGCAGCGCGGCGGCGTCGGCTTCTATCCGACCTCCGGCCGCCCCTTCGTCCATCTCGACGCCGGCAACATCCGCGCCTGGCCGCGCATGAGCCGCACCCAGCTCGCGCGCCTGTTCCCCGGCGGCAAGACCGTGCATCAGCCCGCCGAAGGCGGACACATGCCGGGCTATCAGGTGGCCGCGGCCGAGCTGAAGGCCCGTGGCGGCGTGTCGCTGGACGACGCCTACGCCGGTTCCGGCGGCGGAAAGAGCAAGGGCTTCTTCGCCCGCCTGTTCGGCTCAGACGACGAGGACGAGACGGAGATCGCCCCGACCGTGGTGGCGACCGCCGCGACCCGCCGGGCCGCCACGGCCCGCACCGCGGCCCCTGCGGCCTCCGACGACGCCGAGGAGGCCTT
>NZ_JBHTMX010000270.1:0-2885 GCF_042679725.1 Methylopila musalis | reverse complement strand
CCGGCGGCCGCTTCGCGACCGAGATCGCCGATCGGGTCGGCGACGTGGAGCAGGCGCTGCGCGAGCAGGGCGGCGAAATCGCCAACCGCATCGGCGAGCGCGTCGCCGCGCTGGAGGAGGCGCTGGGCGCCCGCGTCGGCGCGCTGGACGGCCGCCTCGAAGCCTTCGACGGCGCTGTGGCCGAACGGCTCGCCGGCTTCGTGGAGCGCATCGACACGCTCGACGGCGCCTCGCGCCAGCATGTGCGCGCCCTCGACAAGCGCATCGAGCGGCTGGACCAGACGCTCGAGACCCGCGCCACCCAGTTCGACGACAAGGTGGTGGGCCTCGAGACCGTGATCGGCGACCGGCTCGGCGCGCTCGACGGCCAGATCCTGCGCTTCGACGACCTGCTGGCGGAGCGCGTGGGCGCGCTCGACGGCAAGGTGGAGCAGATCGACCGGGTCATCGGCGAGCGCATCGACGTGTTCGACGCCCGGGTGGGCGCGCTCGACGCCGCGCTGGACACGCGCTTCGGCGCAATGACCGACAGCGTGGGCGCGCTCGACGCGACGCTCGCCGAACGGGTCAGCGGCTTCGAGGCCGCGGCCAAGGGCGCCGGCGAGACGCTCGCCGCCAACGCCCAGAGCTTCGACGAACGGGCGACCGCCCTCGCCCGCACGGTCGCGGGCCGGCTCGCCACCTTTGGCGCCAAAGCCGGCGACCTTGAAAAGGCGCTGGCCGAACGCCTCGACGGCTTCGCGGTGCGCGCCGGCGAGCTCGACACCGCGGTCGCGGAGCGGCTCGGCGGCTTCGACCAGCAGTTCGGCGGCCGCCTGAGCGCGCTCGCCGAAACGCTCGAAAGCCGCATCGCCCGCGTGGACGACGGCCTCGACGCCCGCACCCGCGCCCTGAACGAGACGCTGGCGACCCGCACGCTGGAGCTCGCCCGCACGCTGGGCGAAGGCTCCACCGGCGTCACCACCGCGCTCGCCGAACGCGCCGCCACCTTCGCCGCCGAGCTTGCGGAGAAGACCGAGGGCCTGGTCGCCACGTTCGAGGAGCGCGCCGCGGCCGTCTCCTCCACGCTCGGCGAGAAGGCGCTGGAGACCGCCGGCGCGCTGGACGCGCGCATCGGCCGGTTCGAGCGCACCCTCACGGGCCGCATCGACACCGCGTCGGGCGCCCTGCAGAGCCGCGCCGAAACCCTCGCCGACCTCATCGGCGGCAAGGCGGACGCGGTGACGGCGACGCTTTCCGAGACCACCGAGCGCATCGGGACCGATCTCGGCCGTCTGGCGGACGACGCCGGCGAGCGCATCGCGCTCCGCGCGACCGATCTCGCCACCGTGCTGAAGGCGGCCGACGCCGACCTGAAGGAGCACGGCGACGGGCTTGCGCTCCGCATCGCCGGCGAGGCCGAGACGGTCGCGCTCGCGCTGTCGCAGGCCTCGACCCGCGTCGAGAGCGATCTCGCGCGCTTCGCCGACGACGTCAGCGGTCGCCTGGAAGGCCGCCTGTCCGAGGTGGCCGTCTCGCTCGACCGCAGCGGCGGCGCGGTGTCCGACGCCATCGCGCGGCAGGGCGTCGCCCTCACCCGCGAGCTGGCGACGGTCGCCAACGCCATGGCGGAAGAGTTCGACGGCCGGCTCGCCGGCGTGTCCGACACGCTCGGCGGCCGCGCCGAGGAGCTGCGCGGCGCGCTCGACGTGCTGAACGGCGACCTGCTGCGCACCTTCGAGACCAAGGGGGCCGAGACGGTCGCCGGCCTCAACGGCGTCGCGGACCGCCTGCGTCTCACCTCGCACCGCCTCGGCGAAAGCTTCGCCGTGGAGACGGCCAAGGGCGTCGAGACGCTGGACGAGGCCGCCAAGCGGCTGCAGTCGGCGATGGCGGAGGCCAGCGCCACCGTGTCGGCCACCTTCGCGCGGGAAAGCCGCCGCGCCATGAGCGGCCTCAGCCAGACCCACGCCACCATCAGCACCGAGCTGACCGAGGCGCTGACCCGCCTCGGCGACTCGAACGCGGCGCTGCAGACCATCCTGAACGACGCCGGGGCCCGCCTCGGCGCCGTCGAGAGCGATCTCGGCGGCCGTGTCTCGGCGTTCGAGGACATCATGGCGGACATCGCCGAAGCCTCCACCCGCGCCGGCGACACCGTGGGCGCGCAGACCAGCGCCCTGCGGGATCTCTCCACCGACGTGCTGGCCAAGGTGACCGAGGTCTCCCGCCAGCTCGACCGTCAGACGCTCTCCATCGCGGACGTCGCCGACGCCCTCGACGGCACCCAGACGCGCCTCGCCTCCGAGCTGGAGGAGCGGCGGTCGGCGCTGGAGCTTCTGTCCGCCGGCCTCTCCACCAAGGCGGAGGACCTCTCCCGCACGCTCGCCGGCTACGCCGTCTCCATCGACGAGCATCTTGGCCGCTCCGAGCAGCGGGCGCGCCGGGTCGCCGAAGGGCTCGCGGCGCAGGTGGGCGCGACCACCCAGTCGATCGCCGAGGAGTTCGAGAAGGTGCGCGTCCTCACCGACGGCGAACGCGCGAAGACCACCGCCGCGCTCAAGGCCGCCAACGAGGAGGCGAGCCGCGACATCGCCCGCATGCTGGGCGACGCCAGCGCCCGCTTCTCCGACGTGACGCGCGAGATGCGCGCCATGACCAAGGCGATCGAGGGCGAGCTCGCCACGACCCGCGACCAGCTGCGCCGCGGCCTGTTCGAGATGCCGAAGGAGGCGGAGGAGAACGCAGCCGAGCTGCGCCGCGTGGTGGCGGACCAGATCAAGGCGCTGACCGCGCTCGGCGAGATCGCCGCCCGCCACGGCGCCTCGCTCGACGTGGCGGAGCCGGGACGCGCCCTGCCGAGCCAGCAGGCGCAGGCCGCCGTCGTCCCCCGCCCGGCCGTGGCC
>NZ_JBHTMX010000269.1:0-2938 GCF_042679725.1 Methylopila musalis | reverse complement strand
GGCCGGGCAGCGCCGCCGCAGCGCCCGCAGCGTGTCGGCGGTGACGCGGGCGCCCAGCGCCTCCTCCACCCCGGTGACGACGATGCGCGGATGGCGGGCGATCCGCCGCGCCGCCGCGATCCGCGCCGCGATCGTCGGCAGCCCGGCGGTGTCCTTCAGCGGATTGCCGGGCGAAACCAGCCACCACACCCGGTCGAGCTTCAGGCGGCGCAACGCGATCAGCGACACCAGGCGGTGGCCCTCGTGGGGCGGGTTGAACGAGCCGCCGAACAGGCCGATCCGCAGGCCCCGCCCATGAGGCGGCAATCGGACGGGCGCGTTCACGGCCGCGTCTGGCCGGTTCCGTGCAGCCGGTAGTTGAACGAGGTGAGCTGCTCGACGCCGACCGGGCCGCGGGCGTGCATGCGGCCGGTGGCGATGCCGATCTCGGCGCCGAAGCCGAACTCGCCGCCGTCCGCGAACTGGGTCGAGGCGTTGTGCGCCACGATGGCGCTGTCCACCTCGCGCAGGAAGCGCTCCGCCAGCGCCGCGTCGTCGGTGACGATGGCGTCGGTGTGGTGCGAGCCGTAGTCGGCGATGTGCGCCAGCGCGTCGTCGATCCCGTCCACCACCTTGGCCGCGATGATGGCGTCGAGGAACTCCGTGCCCCAGTCGTCCTCGGTCGCGAAGGTGACGCGGGGATCGACCGCGCGCACGGCCGCGTCGCCGCGCACGGCGCAGCCGGCCGCGAGCAGGTCCTCGACCAGCGGCGCGAGATGGGTGTCGGCCACCGCGCGGTCCACCAGCAGCGTCTCGGCCGCGCCGCAGACGCCGGTGCGGCGCATCTTGGCGTTGAGCGAGATCGCGCGCGCCATGGCGAGATCGGACCCCGCCGCCACGTAGAGATGGTTGTTGCCGTCGAGATGGGCGAAGACCGGCACCCGCGCCTCCGCCTGCACCCGCGCGACCAGCCCCTTGCCGCCGCGCGGCACGATCACGTCGAGATTGCCCTCGAGGCCCGCAAGCATCTCGCCCACCGCCGCGCGGTCGCGGGTCGGCACGAGCTGGATCGCGTCCTCCGGCAGGCCGGCCTCGGCGAGGCCGTGGACCAGCGCCGCGTGGATGGCGGCGGACGAGCGGAAGCTGTCGGTGCCGCCGCGCAGGATGGCGGCGTTGCCCGCCTTCAGGCACAGGGCGCCGGCGTCCGCCGTGACGTTGGGCCGGCTCTCGTAGATCACGCCGATCACCCCGAGCGGAGTGCGCACGCGCTCGATGCGCAGGCCGTTGGGCCGGGTCCAGTCCGCGATCACCTCGCCGACCGGATCGGGCAGGCCCGCGACCGTCTCCAGCCCTTCCGCCACGCCTTCGAGCCGCTCCGCCGTCAGCGTCAGCCGGTCGAGATACGACGCCGCCACGCCCGCCTGCCGGGCGCCCGCGAGATCGGCCTCGTTGGCGACTAGGATCTGCCGGGTGGTGGCGCGGATGCGGGCGGCGGCGGAGAGCAGCGCCGCGTCCTTCGCCGCCCGTGGCGCCAGCGCCAGCGCCCGCGAGGCCGCGCGCGCGCGGCGGCCCAGCTCCAGCATGATGGCGTCCACTTCGATGAGCCGTTCGGCGGCGGCGGACATGACGCAAGCTCCCTCAAACTCCTGAGCGAAGGCGCGATGTAGCGCGTTTCGCGCAAGGCGTCATCCGCCCGCCACGGCGGGGCTCGCCTGCGTCAGGCCCCGGTCAGCAGCGTGCGCCAAAGGCGCCGGCGCAGCGATCGCGCCGCACGACGCGCCTCAGGCCGTCATGCGGACGTCACGCGCCCGGCCGGGGTTCTCGCCGAGCCCAAGCGCGAAGCGTCGGCTCTCCAGCCGGATGCGCCGGGACCAGACGATCGCCGCTCATCATCCAAGCAGCGGACGCGGGAACGCGTCGAACACATTCTTCTTCAGAGCGCCGATCAGCTTTTCGTCGGGCACGGAGTACAGATCGTCGTCGATCTTTGAGGCCCGGAGAACGTCGACCTGCTCAAAGTTCGACCGACCGGCCGACGTGAAATAGTCGTAGAACTTCCACGACCGTCCGCCATGTATGGCCTTCGTCTTCATCCAGATGTTCGGAACGCCGTAGGAGTCGGCGAAGATCACGCCATGAAGGCTCGACGACACGATACGTTCGCAGGACGCGATCTCGTGTATCGTTCCCTTGATGTCCGGACTGGTGACGTCGATGATCTTACCGCCGATCTTTTCGGCGAAGGCTCGAATGAACGGGTTCTCCAGCTGCTTCCAGTGCGGAATGATCCCGAGCTTATGCTTCTTGCCGCCCTGATACGGCCACAGCTCAGATATCAGAATGCCGGGATCGCCGACCCCGAGATTGTTCGTCGTTTCGATCATCGTTTTCGTCAGATAACCGCGGACCGAGCAGAATTCGATCTTCTCGTTCTGCTTGACCTCCTGGCCGGACATCAGGCCCGTGCCCCAGACGAAGCATTTTTCCGTCCGTTTCGACAGATGCTGGGACCTGTGAAGCCAAGAAATCGTGCTGCCGGCCGAGAGCAGATTGCACTCCGCCAGATTCGCCCACTCGACCTTCTTCCGGGATACAAACTCGGAAATATATCGTCCAATTTCGTCGCCGACGTTCACAGTGCCGCCCGCCGGAACGCCCCACCAATACAATTTCACAGCCGTCATATTAAAACTCCCGAATTGAGAACCGCCGGCCGACCGCCCCTGGACTTGAACCTATTTCGATTTTACGCCCCGGTCATCACCAGATCGTCGCGGTGGATCAGCGCCGAGCGGCCGCGATACCCGAGCAGCGTCTCGATCTCGGCGGAGGGATGGCCGGCGATGCGGGCGGCCTCGTCCGCGTCATAGGCCACGAGGCCGCGGGCCACCTCCTCGCCGTCGGGCGCGCGCACCACCACGGCGTCGCCGCGGGCGAAGGCGCCCTCGGCGCGGGTCAC
>NZ_JBHTMX010000268.1:0-3069 GCF_042679725.1 Methylopila musalis | reverse complement strand
ATGCGCGCGCGCCGGGCCGGGCCGGGTTCGATCCGCCTGAGGCTCCAGGTGAGGCTCGGCGTGCCCCGGAGCGTGCCCCGCACCACGATCTGCTCCGCCCGGCGGGGGCCGTGCGCGCCCGACAGATGCACGCTCTCCTCCACCTCGGCCACGGCGTCGGGGGAGGAGAACAGCCAGCCGGCGCCGCTGGCGGCGCTGAGCAGCACGCTGCGCCCGTCCTGCGCCGGCGCGGCGCGGACGGACGGGTGCAGATGGAACCGGAGCGCCATCTTCTGGTCCTCCGGGTGAGGGCCGACCCGCACGGGCAGGAACCGGTCCTCGCCCTCGAGCGTCAGCCCGTCGTCGGACAGCCTGAGCGCCCGCTCGTGATCGACGCCGAAGCGGCGGGCGTAGCCGTCGTGCCGGGCGGTGACGCGGATCCAGCCCGGTTCGCGCTGCCGCTTCACCAGCGGCCGCGACGGCCCGGCGAGGATCAGCGGGCCGATGAGCCGCCGCAGCCAGCCCGCGGTCACGAAGCGGCAGGAGGAGGTGTCCGCGATCACCGCCACGGAATGGGCGGCGGTGGCGCGCGCCGCGGCGTCCCACGTCTCGCGCCCGATCTCAGGCGCGCCGCAGTTGACCACGATCCGCTCCGCGCCGTGGGACAGCTCGAAGGACAGGCAGCCCGCATGGGCGAAGCGCGACAGCCCGCGGGGCGGCGGCGCGCCCACGTCCGCCAGCGCCAGCGTGTCGCCCGCGACCAGCCGCTGGTAGCCGGAATGGGGCGCCTCATCCATCACCCGGCCGCGCGCGTCGTCATAGGCGAGCACCGTCGCCACCAGATCGTCGCGGCTCGGCCCGGCGCCGTTGAACTGGGCGAAGGCCCCGTCGCCGTGGCGGAAGAAGCGCAGCATGGGCATGGCGCGGTCGATGGCGTTCAACAGACCTTGGGGCGGCGCCACGCCGCGCACCGCGAAGGCCTGCCGCAGCGGCAGAAGGTCCAGCAGCACCTCCACGATCACCGCCGGGTTGCGGCTGGCGTGGCCGCCGTCGGCGAGGATCTGCCGGTCGAGCTCGTCGGCGAGCTGCTTCGACGCGGTCTTGAGCAGGCGGGTCTCGCCCGCGAGGCAAAGCCCCGCATAGACCAGCGCGCAGGCCACCGTCAGCCGGGGCAGGCCATCCTCGGTCCTCAGCTTCAGCCGCGCGAGGCGTCGGGTCTGGCGCGCGAGGCTGCGCAGGAAGCGGCGGTAGAAGGCGCGGTCGGCCCCGTCCAGAATGAGCGGCGACTGGCACAGCCACGAGATCACCCGTCGCGCCGCCACCTCCGGCCGCCGCACCGCGCCCCGTGCCACGCCGCCGCGGAGCGCGATCCACTCGTCCACCAGCGCCCGGGCGTTGGCGCGCGACAGGGTGGTGTCGGCGGCCCGGAGATGCCGCAGCCAGCCGAAGCCGTGCAGCGCCTCGGCCCAGCCCTGCGAGGGCGGCGTCACGAGAAAGGGCGAGCCGCCCTTGGTGTCGACGCTCTTCGCCTCGAACACGAAGCGGCCGGAATAGATCTCGGCGGCGCGTGTGGGGTCGGAGGTGCGCAGGTCCTGCGGGGCGATGACCAGCTTGTCGGGGGTGCGCGTCGGCCGGATCAGCGTCGCGGCGGCGCGGGCGGCGACGCCGCGCCAGACCACCGACGCGCATTCCGCAGCCACGGCGCGCGCGAGCCGGGCTTTCTCGCCGAGCGCGACGCCGGTCATACGCTGCGCCCCCCTTCGAGCTTCGCCACGTCACGTCGCGCCGAAAGCGCGAGCCCGTTCAAGCGATTGAAGCACAGCAGACCGGCCGTGTCGCGATTCGCGAGGGTTGTCGCGCGCGTCAGTCCACACGCAAACGTGCGGCGAAAAACCCGTCGAGGCCGGAGAGACGGACGTCTTCGGCCGGCAGATGGCTCGGCAGCGTGCGCACGAAGCCGTCCGCCGTCACCGCCTCGGACAGGCCTGGAAGCTCGTCGGGCGCCACCGGCTCGACCGAAACGCGGCCGTGCGAGCGGGCGACCAGCGCCTCGATCTGGCGCTCGCCCTCCTCCGGCTCCAGCGAGCAGGTGCAGTAAACCAGCCGGCCGCCCGGGGCGACCAGCCGGACCGCGGCGTCCAGAAGGCCGGCCTGCAGCTTGGCCAGCGCGGAGATGTCGCTGTCACGCTTCATCCACGCCACGTCCGGGTGGCGGCGCACGGTGCCCGTGGCGCTGCACGGCGCGTCGAGCAGCACGGCGTCCGCCGGCTCCAGCGCGATGGACGCGGCGTCGCCCACGCGGGCGGTGGCCGAGAGCCCGAGCCGGGACAGGTTGTCGGTCAGCCGACGCAGGCGCTCGGCGGACTTGTCCACCGCCACCACCTCGGCGCCGGCGAGCGCGAGCTGCGCCGTCTTGCCGCCGGGCGCGGCGCAGAGATCGATGGCGCGCCGGTCGCGCAGATCGCCGAACAGACGGGCGGGGATCGCGGCGGCGGCGTCCTGCACCCACCAGCCGCCCTCCGCGTAGCCGGCGAGATCGGTGATCCGGCCGCCGGGCGCGAGCCTGACGCTGCCCGTGGGCAGAGCCTCGCCGCCGAGACGCTCGGCCCAGCCGGCCGCGTCCGACTTCACCGTCAGATCGAGCGGCGCCTCGTTCGCGACCGCGCGGGCGATGGCGCCGGCGCGGGCGGGGCCATAGGAACGGATCCAGCGGGCGTAGAGCCACGGCGGCAGGTCCTGCCCGTCGCCGGTCTCGGTCGGCGCGCCGGCGGCGACGACGCCCCGGAGCACCGCGTTGACGAGGCCGGAGAAGTGCCGCGCGTCCGGATCGGCGCGGGCGCCGGCGACCGCGAGATCGACCGCGGTGTGCGCCGGGATCTGCATGAACAGCGCCTGCGCCGCGGCGGTGGCCATGATGGCCTCCAGCGGCCCGCCCTTCTTGGGCAGGCCCTTGTCGAGCCGCGACGCGATCAGGCCGCGCAGCGTGCCGAACCGGCGCAGGGTGACGCCGGCGATGGCGCGGTCGAGCGCCCGGTCGCGCTCGTCGAGCGCCCGGAAGCCGGACGGATCGTGCTCGGCCTCCAGCGCCGC
>NZ_JBHTMX010000267.1:0-3092 GCF_042679725.1 Methylopila musalis | reverse complement strand
CGCTTGCGGACGAGGCGCTTGCGGCGCTGGACGGGACCGACGCGCCTTCACCCGCGCCCGCCGCGCGGCTCACCCTCGTCGCGCTCGCCGCGCGGGGGCGGCTGGCGGACCACGCCTGACGAAACGAAAACCGCCGCGCCCTCCATAGGGAAGGCGCGGCGGCGATTCTTGCCTGCTTTGAATCGGAAGCGGCTCAGCCGACCTCGACCCAGCGGCCGCGCGGGCCGCGGCAGGTCTGGCCGCGCTCGGTGATCACGCGTCCGTCGTCGAGATAGATGCGGCGGGTGTAGGAGCGGCAGCGCTCGTAATCGGCGCGGGAGTAGCGCGGGCCGACGACGACCTCGCCGCGGTAGCGGTCGCTGCGCCACTCGTAGGGACGGCCCTCGTAGCCGCTTTCCAGCGCTTCGTACTCGGCGTCGTAAGCGCGGCGGCGGGCGTCGTCGTCGATGGCGGCGCCGATGCGGTTGCCCACCAGACCGCCGAGGCCTGCGCCGATGACGGTGGCCGCGACCCGGCCCGAGCCGCCGCCGATGGTGGAGCCGATCAGGCCGCCGCCCACCGCGCCGGCGACGGTGCCGAGGCCCTCGCCCTCACGGCCGGGACCGCAGGCCACGAGGCCCAGCGAAAGCACGCCCACGGCCGCAAGGGCCGCCGCTTTGGAAATCAACATGAAACCTCCCGTTGGCGCCGTCGCCGCCCCCCGGACGATTCGGCTCGGACAACACAGAAATGCGGGAATCGGGCGAAAGCGGGGACGCGATCGTCGCGGGCGGGAGAAGTGGCGCGGTTCAGAGCGCCGGCAAGGTCACCTCGCAGCGCAGGCCGCCGAGCGCGGAACGCTCCAGCTGGAACCGCCCGCCGTAGAGCCGCGTCAGATCGCCCACGATGGCGAGACCGAGGCCGGAGCCCGGCTTGGTCTCGTCCAGCCGCTTGCCGCGGGCGAGCGCGGCCTTGCGCTGCTCCTCGCTGAGGCCAGGTCCGTCGTCGTCCACCACGATCCGGAGCAGCCGCGCCCCGCCGAGGATCGGCGCCGGCGCGGGCTCCACCGCCACCGTCACCCGGCCCGTCGCCCATTTGCAGGCGTTGTCGACCAGATTGCCGACGATCTCGTCCAGATCCTGCCGCTCGCCCCGGAAGCGCAGCGCCTCGTCCGCAACGCTCGCTTCCACGGTCAGGTCGCGGTCGCGGTGAATCTTCTGCATGGTGCGGGCGAGCGCCTCCACCACCGGCTTCACGGGCGTCGCCTCGCCCGCGAAGGCGACGCCCGCGGAGAGCCGCGCGCGCTCCAGATGATGGTCGATCTGGCGGCGCATCAGCTGCGCCTGCTCGCGCACCTTGTCCGCGAAGGCGCCGTCGCCGGCGTCCGCCTCGTTGGCGATCACCGACAGCGGGGTCTTCAGCCCGTGGGCGAGGTTGCCCACATGGGTGCGGGCGCGCTCCACGATCTCCCGGTTGGAATCGAGCAGCGCGTTCAGCTCCACCGCGAGCGGCGCGATCTCTTCGGGGAACGAGCCCTCCAGCCGCGAGCGGCCGCCGGCGCGCACCTCCGCCAGCTGCGCCCGCAGATGCGCCAGAGGCCGCAGGCCGAAGCGCACCTGAAAGCCGGTGGTGGCCACCAGACCGAGGCCCAGCAGCAGGAAGCTCACCAGCAGCGCGGCGTTGAACCGCTTGATGTCGTCGTCGATCTCGTTCGCCTGGCCCCCGATCGAGATCAGGTAGCGGCCGTCCTGACCGAGATCGATGATGCGCTCCACCACCCGCAGCCGCTGGTTTTCGGGTCCGAGCGCATAGCCCTCGCGGGTGCCGACCAGCGTCTCCTCGACGCCGAGATCGGCGAGGCGCGGAAGCTGCTCCTCGAACAGGGATTTGGAGGTGGTGGCCTCGGGCGGATCGCGGTCGAGCCGCGTCACCTGCCAGTACCAGCCGGACAGCGGCAGCTCGAAGCGGGGCTCGCCGAAGGAGCCCGGATCGTCCTTGTCGAAGCCGCCATCGGCGAGCGCCCCGACCAGCGTCTTGAGATAGACGTGGAGCCGCTGGTCGAAGCCGCGCTCCACCGAGCGGGTGTAGTAGGAGGACAGCGTCACGCCGCCGATCAGCAGCGTGGCGAGGGTCCACAGCGCCGCGGAGCCGAACAGGCGCGCGGCGATGGAGGCCGCGCGGCGGGGCGCGTCCGGCGTCTCGCCTGCGGCGCTCATGCGCCGTCCGGCGCCATCAGCACGTAGCCGAGCCCCCGCACGGTCTGGATGACGTCGGAGCCAAGCTTCTTGCGCAGCCGCCCGACGAACACCTCGATGGTGTTGGAATCGCGGTCGAAGTCCTGATCGTAGAGGTGCTCGACCAGCTCGGTGCGCGACACGACCCGGCCCTGATGGTGCATCAGATAGGCCAGCAGCCGGTACTCGTGCGAGGTCAGCTTGATGGGATGGCCGTCGAGCGTGACGCGGCCCGCGCGGGTGTCGAGCCGCACCGGGCCGCACAGCAGCTCGCTGGAGGCGTGGCCGGTGGCCCGGCGCAGCAGCGCCCGCAGGCGCGCCAGCACCTCCTCCATGTGGAACGGCTTCGGCACGTAGTCGTCGGCGCCGGCGTCGAAGCCCTGCACCTTATCGGACCAGCGGTCGCGGGCGGTGAGGATCAGCACCGGCATCACCCGCCCGTCGCGCCGCCACTGCTCCAGCACGGAGATGCCGTCCTTCTTCGGCAGGCCGATGTCGAGCACCACCGCGTCGTAGGGCTCGGTGTCGCCGAGATGGTGGCCCTCCTCGCCGTCGAAGGCGCGGTCCACGGCGTAGCCAGCGTCCTCGAGCGCGGTTGCGATCTGTCGGTTCAGGTCGGGATCGTCCTCGACGACCAGAAGACGCATGGGAACTCCTGCGACGGGCTCACTTCACGGCGAGCAGCTTGCCGGTGCCGGCGTCGACGCGCGCGCGCGCCACGCGCCCGTCGTCGCTCAGCAGCGTGAGATTGTATGTGAGAAGGCCGCTCACGCGGCAGAGTTTATAGTCGATCACCTCGCCGTCCCAGGCCGCGCGGGCGGCCCGCGCGGCGGCGGCGAGCGGCACGGCGCGCTTGGAGCGGATGGCGTCCCGGGCCTC
>NZ_JBHTMX010000266.1:0-3129 GCF_042679725.1 Methylopila musalis | reverse complement strand
CAAAAGCTTGACCGCAAACACGGAAGATACCCGCGCGAAGGCGCGGGCATGACGGTGCGGGAACCACGGCGCCCCACACGACGCGCCGCCCCGCCGTCTGGTTCTTACGGCTTCAGGTTCATTGGCAGCGCGCCCGGGGCGGCGGTGAGGGAGATCGTCACCCGGCGGTTGGCGGCGATCTGGGGCGCGTCGGGGAACATGGGGTCGTTCGCGGCCTTGCCTTCCACGTGGCTGAAGCGCTGGTCGGGCAGCCCTGCGTCCGAGAGCAGGCTGCGCACGGCGCTGGCGCGGTCAGCCGACAGCCGCCACGGATCGGCGCTGGCGCCTTCCGAGACGCCGCCGGCGGTGTGGCCGGCGATGGAGATAGGGTACGGCAGCTCCCTCAAGGTGGGCGCGAGCGCCGACAGCGCGTCCGTGATCCGGCGGCTCGGCACAGCCGAGCCTTGCGCGAACATGGAGCGCCCGTCTTGATCGACGATCGAGATTGAGACGCCCTCGGTCGAGCTTTCGATCATGATCTGGTTGGAGACCTCCGCGATCTCGGGCATGGCGCGCAGCGCCTGCCGGAGGCTCGCGGCGGCGCGGGCGTAGCCGCGGGCGGCGGCTTCCGTGTCGGCGCGGTCCTTGGACAGGGGGCCTGCGAGGTTGCCGGTCTCGCCGGGCGTCTTGGCGGTGTTGTTCAGAAGCTCGGTGCGCGAGGGCGTGCCGCCGATGTCCACCACGCCCGCCGCCACCACCTCCCGCTGCGTGCCGAAGGCCTCGCGCATGGAGCCGGCGACGATCGCCATCTTCTTCTTGTCCTGGTTCGAGAACGCCACCAGCACCACGAAGAAGGCCATCAGCAGGCCCATCAGGTCGGCGAAGGTGACGAACCAGCCGTGGCCGCCGCCGTGGTCGGCGTGCTTCTTCTTGGCCATCAGGCCGCCGCCTCGGCCAGCTCCGCCCGGTGCTTCTCGGGCAGGTAGGCCAGCAGCATCTCCTTCACCACCGCAGGGCTCTTGCCGGCGCGCAGCTGCAGAACGCCGTCGATGACCAGCGTCTGATTCAGCTCGTCATGCGCGAACTTGATGGTGAGCTTGTCCGCGATCGGCAGGAAGAAGAAGTTCGCGACCACGGCGCCGTAGAGCGTCGCCAGCAGCGCGATGGCCATGAAGGTGCCGAGCTTCGAGGGGTCGGACATTTCGGCGAACATCTGCACCATGCCGATCAGCGTGCCGATCATGCCGAAGGCCGGGGCGCAGTCGCCGATGCCGCGGAACACCTTGGAGGCCATCTCCAGCCGGTGCAGGTTCAGGTCGCGCTCGCGCTCCAGCGTCTCGCGGATGAAGGTCTCGTCAAAGCCGTCGGCCACGTAGCGCACGCCCTTGGCGAGGAAGGCGTCGTGCGGGGTGGCCTTGTCGAGCCCGACCGGGCCGGACTTGCGCACGATCTGCGCCATCTCGGCGATTTCGGAGATCAGGTCCCGCGGGTTGGTGTGCGCGCCCTTGATCACCGTCATGATCGCGGTGGGGAACGACGACAGGATCGCGCCCATCTCGAAGCGGATCAGCGTGGCGGCGACGGCGCCGCCGAAGATGACGATCACCGCGTGCTCGGAGTAGTAGCGCTCCAGGCCGCCGCCCTCATGAATGAGGAAGCCCAGCACGCCCGTGCCGAAGACGAACCCGATGATGGTGGCGATATCCATGGCCGCATCCGCGTAGGACCGGGCAGGTGGCCGGCCGTTCGGCGCCATGGTGAAGTTTTGAGGTTAAGAGGCCGTGAAGCCGCACGCGGTCCGCGGTCAGGCGAGGCCGAGCTTCAGCAGGTCGTGGATGTGGACGAGCCCCACGGGGCGGCCGCCGTCCACCACGAACAGCGCCGTGATGGCCCGGCCCTGCATCACGCTCATGGCCTCGGCGGCGAGATCGTCGGACCGCACCACGCGGGGCGAGCGGGTCATCACCTCGTCCACGGTCTTGGCGGTGAGGTCGGGACCCATGTGGCGGCGCAGGTCGCCGTCGGTGACGATGCCGATCAGGTCGCCGCCCGCGTCCACCACGCCGACGCAGCCGAAGCTCTTGGCGGACATCACGATCAGCGCCTCGGCCATGCCGGCGCCGGAGGCGATCAGCGGCGTCGCCGCGCCGGAATGCATCACGTCGCGCACGAAGGACAGCACCGCGCCGAGCTTGCCGCCGGGGTGGAAGCGCTTGAAGTCGCTCGGCGTGAAGCGGCGGCTCTCCAGCAGCGCCACGGCCAGCGCGTCGCCGATCGCCACCTGCATGGTGGTGGAGGTGGTGGGCGCGAGCCCGTGGGGGCAGGCCTCGGTGGCGCGGGGCAGCACCAGCGCCGCGTCCGCAGCCTTGCCGAGCGCGCTGCTCGCCTGCGCGGTGACGGCGACGAGCTTCACCCGGAACCGCCGGGCGTATTGCAGCATGTCGCGCAGCTCCGCGGTCTCGCCCGACCAGGACAGCGCGAGGATCACGTCGTCGGAGGTGATCATGCCGAGGTCGCCGTGGCTCGCCTCGCCCGGATGGACGAAGAAGGCCGGCGTGCCGGTGGAGGCGAAGGTGGCGGCGATCTTGCGGCCCACATGGCCGCTCTTGCCCATGCCGGTGACGATGGTGCGGCCTCGGGCGCCGGCGATCAGCTCCACCGCGCGGGCGAAGGCGGCGCCGAGCGGGCCCCGCAGCGCCTTGCCCAGCTGCGCCAGTCCGGCCGCCTCGAGCTCCAGGGTGCGCAGCGCGGACGCGACCGACTCGGACGGCTTCGTCACCACCGCGTCGTGATCGGGCATCGGGGCTTCGGACGGCAGTCGGGCGGGTTTGGGCATGCGGGGACACGGCTTTCGCGCGGGCGGCGCCGCTCGGGCGCTGGGCGCCAAGCTCTATCACCCCGGCCGTCGCGCCGCCAAGCCTTGGAACGAGACCAAAGAAAACCACGGCTTCAAGGCTTCATTAACCACGTCCGGCCCATGGTCTTTAACCATGACGGCCGCCCATTTCCCTGCGGCCGCTCCACAGGGACGCCATGACGCTACGCCGCGCGCTCAGCGCCGTCACGCTCGCCGCCATCGCCGCGGCCGCGCCGGCGCGCGCCCAGACTCTGGAGACGGACTCCGCGGGGCTGCGCGGCTCGCTCGGCGCC
>NZ_JBHTMX010000265.1:0-3153 GCF_042679725.1 Methylopila musalis | reverse complement strand
GACGCCCCGGCCGCCGTGGAGCCCGAGGCGCCCGCGCCCGAAACGCCCGCCGCGCCGCCGGCTGCGGCGGAGACGAAGCCCGAGCGGCAGTCCTCCTTCACGCCGCCGCGGAAGCCCGCGCCGGACATCACCGACTACGCCTTCGCGGAATCGCTCGGCGCCAAGCCGCAGAAGTTCGCCGCGCCCAAGGCCGACGAGGACCTGACCACCGGCTCGCTGTCCCGCGATCCCGAGGCGCTGCCGGACACGATCGGCGGCTCCATGCTGCGGCTGCGCGCGGTGCAGGGCGATCCCTCCGCCCAGCTCGAGATCGCCGACCGGCTCGCCGAAGGGCGCGGCGTGGCGCCGAACCCGGTCGCCGCCGCTCACTGGCTGGAGAAGGCGGCGGCCCAGGGGCTCGCGCCCGCGCAGCACCGCCTCGGCAGCCTGTACGAAAAGGGTCGCGGCGTCGCCCGCGATCTGGTGGTCGCGCGGCGTTGGTACGAGCAGGCCGCCGCTTCCGGCAACGTGCGCGCCATGCACAATCTCGGCGTGCTGCACGCCGAGGGCGGGCTCGGCAAGCCGGACTTCGTGGCGGCCTCCGTGTGGTTCCGCATGGCGGCCGAGCGCGGTCTGGTGGACAGCCAGTACAATCTCGCGGTGCTGCAGGCCCGCGGCCTCGCCGGCAAGCGCGACCTCACGGAAGCCTACAAGTGGTTCGCGCTTGCGGCCGCCCAGGGCGACCAGGACGCCGGGCGCAAGCGCGAGGAGGTGGCCAAGGCGCTTGGCAAGAACCTCGCCGGCGCCCAGCAGACGGTGGCGGGCTTCAAGCCGCGCATGGTGGACAGCGCCGCGAACGAAGCTCCGACGCCTCCCGGCGGCTGGGACCAGGCGGGCGCGCCCGCCGACGCCCGCAACCCGGTCTCGCTGCGCTGAAAGCTCTTCCGAGCGGCGGCTTTCCTGCGCGGTTGACAGCGCCGGGGCGCTGACGCGACACCATCGGCGGCGCGGCGGGCTCATCGCCCGCGCGCGCCGCTCACGCTTCCCGCTCCGCGACAGCCATGCAGATCTATCTCCCGATCGCCGAACTGCCCGTGGACGTGCTGCTCGTGATCGGCATGAGCCTCGCGGTGGGCTTCATCTCCGGCATGTTCGGCATCGGCGGCGGCTTCCTGATGACGCCGCTGCTGATCTTCATCGGCGTGCCGACGGCGGTGGCCGTGGCCTCCGAAGCCCCGCAGATCGCGGCCTCCGCCTTCACCGGCGCCTTGTCCTACTGGCGCAAACGGGCGCTCGACGTGAAGCTCGGGCTCGTGCTGCTCGCGGGCGGCGTCACGGGCGCGGGCGCGGGCGTCTGGTTCTTCAACCTGCTGCGCGCCGCGGGCCAGCTCGAGGCGGTGATCGCGGTCGCCTATGTGGCGCTGCTCGGCGTCATCGGCGGGCTGATGCTGACGGAATCGACCCGCGCGCTGCTGCGCAAGGGCGCGCCGCCGCCCCCCGCCGCCAAACCGCGCGCGGCGGGCCGCTCGCTGGTGGACCGCATGCCGTTCAAGCTGCGGTTCCAGCGCTCCATGCTGCATATGAGCGTGATCCCGCTGCTCGGGCTCGGCGCCTTCGTGGGCTTCGTGGGCGCGACGCTCGGCATCGGCGGCGGCTTCCTGCTGGTGCCGATCCTGGTCTACGTGTTCCGGGTGCCGACCGCGGTGGTGGTGGGCACCTCGCTGTTCCAGATCCTGATCACCATGCTGGCGGCGACCGTGCTGCACGCCTATGCGGCGGCCTCCGTCGATCTGGTGCTGGCGGCGCTGCTGATGCTCGGCGGCTCCATCGGCGCCCAGTTCGGCGTGCGCGCCGGCCAGAAGCTCAAGGGCGAGCATCTGCGCCTGCTGCTGGCGCTGCTGCTGCTCAGCGTCGGCGGCCGCTTCCTGATCGATCTGGTGGCGACGCCGAAGGACGCCTATTCGGTCGCGATCGAGGCGCAGGCGCGATGAGCGCGCGATCGATCCTCGCCGCGCTCGGCCTCGCCGGCGCCGCACTGCTCACGTCGCCCGCGCATGCGGAGAAGCTGCTGCTGGCGCTGTCCTCCCAGCAGGTGACAATCGCCTCCAACTACGCCGGCGGCGAGCTGACGCTGTTCGGCGCCGTGCGCGGCGAGACGCGACAGGCCGGCGGACGCTTCGAGGCGGTGGTGCGGGCGCGCGGGCCCGGACGCACCCTGCAGGTGCGCCGCAAGGAGCGCATCGGCCCGTTCTGGATCAACGGCCCCGCCCGCACCTTCGAGCGCGCGCCGGACTTCCTCGCGGTGCTGTCGTCCCGCCCGCTCGGGACCGTGGTCGGCGCCGACGACATCGCGAGCGAACAGCTCAGCCTCTCGGCTGCGGCGGACGGCGCGCCCGCCGGCGGCACCCGCCGGGTGGACGTGACCGAGGACGCAGCCTTCGTCGCCGCGCTGGTGCGCCGACAGGCGGAGCGCGGGCACTGGCGCGAGGACGGGCGCGGCGTCGCCTTTCTCGACCGCGACGTGTTCCGCGCCTCGATCCACCTGCCGCCGGACGTGGCCTTCGGAGCCTATGAGGTGGAGGCGCGGATCTACGACCAGGGCCGGCTCGCGGCGCTGGAGACCATCACCTTCCGGGTGGTGAAGGCCGGTTTCGAGCAGCGGGTGGCGCGCTTCGCGGACCGGGAGCGGCTGCTCTACGGCTTCGGCATGGCCCTGCTGGCGATCGCCTTTGGCTGGACCGCGAGCGCCGCCTTCCGGCGGGACTGACCCCTCTCAGTCGGGCCGCAGCCCGGACAGGCGGAACGCGTAGACCCCCTCGTCGCCCAGCATCCAGGCGGCGAAGGAGGCGGGCTGGAACAGACCCGCGAAGGCGGCGTCCCGCACGTTGAGCCCGCCCGTATAGGCGCCGAAGGCCGGCATCACCAGCCGCGCGCCGTCGGTCGCGAAGCAGCGCCGCCGGACGTTGCGGCCGCGCACGGAGACCTTCGCCGCTGGGTGCAGATGGCCCGCGATCTCGCCGGGCGCGGGGCCCGCCGCCGGCTCGTGCCGAAGCGTCAGGGGCCCAAGACGCATCTCGGCTTTCGCCTCGCCGCCGCAGCCGGCGGGAGGCTCGGGGTCGTGATTGCCGGCGATCCAGATCCAGTCGCGCCCCACCTGCAGCGCCGCGAGCCGCG
>NZ_JBHTMX010000264.1:0-3177 GCF_042679725.1 Methylopila musalis | reverse complement strand
GCTCGCCGCCGGCGCGGTCGCCGCTCCCCTGCTGCCGGGGCGCGCCGCCGCCCGCCGCGCCTACGACGTCGTCCCCCGCCCCATCGGCGAGGGCGTGTGGCTGGTGGAGGGCCTGAACGAGCCGATCACCGCCGCCAACGGCGGCGCCATCGCCAACGTCACCCTGTTCGACACCCGCGAGGGCGCGGTGATCGTGGACGCTGGCCCGTCCCACGCCTATGGCGAGGCGCTGAAGGCGGCGGCTCAAGCGGTGACGGGCAAGCCGGTCGCGCGGGTCTATCTCACCCACATCCACGCCGACCATGTGTTCGGCGCCGGCGCGTTTCCGCCGGACGTGGTGTGGACCACCGCCGAGCTGAACGCCGATCTGGCGCTGCGCGGCGACGCGCTGGCCGACGCCATGTACCGCGTCGCGGGCGCCTGGATGCGCGGCACCGACACGCCCGCTCCCGCCCGCACGATCGCGACCGAATGGGAGGACGTGGGCGAGCGCCGGTTCCGCTTCCTGCCGCTCGCGGGCCACACCGGCTCGGACCTCTGTCTGTTCGAGGAGCGCTCGGGCGTGCTCGCGGCCGGCGATCTGGTGTTCCTCGACCGCGCGCCGACCACGCCGGACGCCGATCTCGCCCGCTGGCGCGCCGCGCTCGACACGCTGGCGCCCATCTCCGCCCGGCGTCTCTGCCCCGGCCACGGCCCGGCCGAGGCCGGCTCGCGCGGCCTGAAGCAGACCCGCGACTGGCTCGACATGATCGAGGAGCGCATCACCGCCGGCTTCGAACGCGGGCTCGACGTGATCGAGCTGATGCAGGAGCCGCTGCCCGCCTGGACCGACAAGCTCGCGGTCGCCCGCTACGAGTTCGCCCGCTCCGCCATGCACCTGCTGCCGCGGCTGGAGCGGGAGCGGCTGCCGGCGCGCGCCGCATGACCGCGCCGGCCTCGGCCCTAAGGCGCGATTGCCCGCGCCCGTCCCGGCGCCTAGTCTCGCGCGACGGCGCGGGCGCGTGACGGCGGCCGGACGGTTCTCGAAGGGGCAGCACATGGGCCAGGCCGCCCGCGCGATCACCCACAAATGCGGCGTGCAGAGCGCCTGGACCACGGTTCCGGACGCGGACGCGGCGGTCGCGGCGCTCGCCGGCGCCATCGAGACCCCGGCGCTCGCCCAGCTCGTGGTGTTCTTTTCCCCCGCCTATCCGGCCGAAGAGCTGGCGCGGGCGCTGAGCGCGCGCTTTCCGGGCGTCCCGGTCGCGGCCTGCAGCAGCGCGGGCGAGATCAGCCCCGACGGCGGGCTCGACCGCGGGCTGGTGGCGATCGCCTTTCCCCAGAAGGGCTTCCGCATCGTCTCCACGCTGGTGCGCCGGCTCAGCGTGTTCGACGCCGAGCAGACCGCGGGCCTGGTCAGCGCTCTGCGCTGCCGCCTCGCCGGAGACAGCGCGGCGGAGGGCGGGCGCTTCGCGCTGACCCTGATCGACGGCCTCGCCGACGCCGAAGAGCAGGTGGTCTCCGCCATCGACCGGGCGCTGGCGGGCGTGCCGCTGGTGGGGGGCTCCGCCGGCGACGACCTGTCCTTCCGCCGCACCGCGCTGATCTACGACGGCGAGGTGGTGACCGACGCCGCGATCGTGATGATCTGCGACACGGACTTCCCCGTGGAGACCTTCAAAACCGACAATTTCGAGCCAACGGACGTGAAGTTCGTCGTCACCGCCTCCGACGACGGCGCCCGCACCGTGCGGGAGCTCAACGCGGAGCCGGCCGCCGCCGAATACGCCATGGCGGTCGGACTCGACCCGGGCAGCCTCACCCCCATGAGCTTCGCCTCGCACCCGCTGGTGGTGCGGGTCGGCGGCGAATACTTCTGCCGCTCGATCCGGAGGCTGAACGCCGACGGCTCGCTCAGCTTCTTCTGCGCCATCGACCGCGGGCTGGTGCTCACCCTCGCCCGGCCGAAGGACATCGTGGAGGTGACCCGCGCGGAGCTGGAGCGCCTCGAGGCCTCGCTCGGCGGCGTCGATCTCATCATCGGCTTCGACTGCGTGCTGCGCCGGTTCGACGCCGAGATCCGCCAGCGGCGGCGCACCATCTCCAATCTCTACCGGCAGTACGGCGTGATCGGCTTCGAGACCTATGGCGAACAGTACCGCTCGATGCACCTGAACCAGACCTTCACCGGCGTCGCCATCGGCTTCGCGGGGAACGCATGACGCCCGCAGCCCCCTCCCCCGACGACGACGAACTCGCCGGACTGCGCCGCCGCATCGCCAAGCTCGAGCGCATCAACGAAGCGCTGATGGACCATGTGGAGCGCGCCACCGACCGGCAGGGCAACGCCTACTCAATGTTCCAGACTGCGATCATGCTGGACGGGCGGGTGCGGGCCCGCACCGAGGAGCTGACCAGCCTGATGCGGCGGCTGGAGCGCTCCAACCAGGCGCTGGTGGAGGCCAAGGAGGAGGCGGAGCTCGCCAACCGCTCCAAGACCCGCTTCCTCGCGGGCGCGAGCCACGACCTGCTGCAGCCGCTGAACGCGGCGCGGCTGTCGCTGTCGACGCTCGTGGACATGCCGCTCGGCGACGAGGCCCGCGCGGTCGCGCTGCAGGCCGAGCGCGGCATGACCACCATCGAGGAGCTGATCAAGGCGCTGATCGAGGTGTCAAAGCTCGACGCCGGCGTGGTGCGCCCGAGCGTGGGGGCGCTCGACCTGAACGAGCTTCTGGCCGAGATCGCCGCGAGCTTCGAGCCGGCGGCCGCCGCCAAGGGGCTGCGCCTCGCGGTAAAGGCGCCGCCGCTCGCGGTGGAGAGCGACCCAGTGATGCTGAAGCGCATCCTGCAGAACCTCGTCTCCAACGCGGTGCGCTACACCGCGCAGGGCGGCGTGCTGCTGCGCGCCCGTCCGCGCGCGGGCCTCTGCGCCATCGACGTGGTGGACACCGGCCCCGGCATCTCCGCCGACGACCGGACCCGCGTGTTCGACGAGTTCTACCGCTGCGACGGCGGCCGGCGCGACGAGGTGGGGCTCGGCCTCGGCCTGTCGATCGTGCGGCGCATGACGCTGGCTCTTGGCCACGGGCTGCTGCTCACCTCCCGGCCGGGGCTCGGCTCCCGGTTCCGGCTGCGCCTGCCCATGGCGACCTCCGCGCCGCAGCCGCGGGCCGCCGCGCACGGGGGCTACGGCGTCGC
>NZ_JBHTMX010000263.1:0-3228 GCF_042679725.1 Methylopila musalis | reverse complement strand
GCTCGCCGAGGGCCGCGCGCTCCCGGACGCCGCCCGCTTCGCCTGCGCCGCCGCCTCGCTCTCCGTCACCCGCCCCGGCGCCGGCCGCTCCATGGCGGACCGGGCCGCGATCGACGCTTTGCTTTCGACCGGACAACCGCTGGAGGCCCCATGACCGACGCCGTCCTGCTGGTGGAGCGCCGTGGCCCGGCGGCGCTGTTCACCCTGAACCGCCCCGAGCGCATCAACGCCTTCACGCCCGAGCTGCTGCGCGCGCTGCTCGACGCGCTTCACGAGGCGGAGCGCACTCCGGAGGTGCGGGCGGTGGTGATCACCGGCGCCGGCCGCGGGTTCTGCTCGGGGCAGGACATCGCCCAGATCGCGGCGTTGCCGCCCGAGGAGCGCGCGGTCGGCCACATCCTCGAAACCTATTATGAGCCGCTGGCCCGCCGCATGCGCGCCTCGCCGCTGCCCATCGTGGCCGCGGTGAACGGCGTCGCGGCCGGCGCGGGCGCCAATTTCGCGCTGCTGGCCGACATCGTGGTCGCGGCCCGCTCGGCCCAGTTCGTGGAGGCCTTCGGCCGCATCGGCCTCGTGCCGGACGTGGGCGGCACATGGACCCTGCCCCGCCTCGTGGGCGACGCCCGCGCCCGCGCCCTGTGCCTGCTGGGCGAGCCGGTGTCGGCCGAACAGGCGGAGGACTGGGGCCTGATCTGGAAGGCGGTGGACGACGCGCGCGTGCTGGACGAGGCGCTCGCCCTCGCCGAGCGCCTCGCGGCCCTGCCCGCGGAGGCGCTGCGCCTCACCAAGCAGGCGCTGGCGCGCTCGGCCGGCAACGGTTTCGAGGAGCAGCTCGCGGTCGAACGCGCGCTCCAGACCGAAGCCGCCGCGACCCCCGACCACGCCGAGGGCGTGCGCGCCTTCGTGGAGAAACGCCCGCCCGAGTGGTCCCCGCGCCGGGTGGAGTGAAGCGCGGCGCTTTCCTTGTCCCGGCCTTGAGCCGGGACCCAGAACCGCTGGTTTCCCAGAACAAATCGCGACAGCCGGCGTGCTTTACCTTGGAGCGTCGGCGGCTCTGGATAAGACGCCCGGCTGTCGCGTTCTGCCTTCAGATGCTTCGAGTTTCTGGGTCCCGGCTCGGGGGCCGGGACAAGGTAAGGGCGCGCTCGCGCGTTCAGGTGCGCGTTTTGCGGGCTTCGCCGCCGGGGGGCGGTTCCTTGTGGCCGCCGAACTGGAAGCGCATGGCGGAGAGCAGGCGGTCGGAGAACGGGTGATCGACCCGCGAGCGGAAGCGGGCGAACAGGGCGGCCGCCAGCACGTCGGCGGGGGTCGCCTGCTCGATCGCGGCCTCGATGGTCCAGCGGCCCTCGCCGGAATCCGCCACCCGGCCCTCGAACCCGTCAAGCGTGGGATCGGCCGCGAGCGCGGTCGCGGTCAGGTCCAGCAGCCAGGACGACACCACGCTGCCCCGCCGCCAGAGCTCGGCCACGTCCGCCACGTCGATGTCGAAGCGACGATCCTCCGGCAGCTCGTGAGAGCCCTTGCCGCGCAGGATGTCGAAGCCCTCGGCGTAGGCCTGCATCAGCCCGTATTCGATGCCGTTGTGCACCATCTTCACGAAGTGGCCGGCGCCGGCGGGGCCGCAATGCATGTAGCCCTGCTCGACGCGGGGATCTCGCCCCTCGCGGCCGGGCGCGGGCTCCACCTCGCCACGGCCGGGCGCGAGCGTCGCGAAGATCGGATCGAGCCGGCGCACCGCCTCCGCGTCGCCGCCGATCATCAGGCAATAGCCGCGCTCCCGGCCCCAGACGCCGCCGGACGTGCCCACGTCGAGATAGATCACGCCCCGCTCGGCCAGCTCCTTCGCGCGCCGCACGTCATCCTTGTAGAAGCTGTTGCCGCCGTCGATCACCACGTCGCCGGGCGACAGCAGCTCGCCGAGCTCCCTGATCGCGTTGGCGGTGATCTCGCCTTCCGGCAGCATCACCCACACGGCGCGCGGCGCGGCGAGCGCCGACACCAGCGCCGCGAGCGAGTCCGCGGGCGTCGCGCCGTCGGCCGCCAGCGCCACGGTCGCCTCGGGGCTCACGTCGTGCGCCACGCAGGCGTGGCCGTTGTCCATCAGCCGCCGCACGATGTTGCCGCCCATTCGGCCGAGGCCGACCACTCCGATCTGCATGACGCCGTCCGCTCTTTGTCCTGTGTCGCCGCACCAGATACGCCGGAACAACGCCGCGTCGAGTCCCGTCGCCGTGCAAAGCGGTCATGCGGAGGCCGACAGTCGGGATTGACGGACGGCGCGAGAATGGGCGAGATCGAAACGTAAAAACGTCAGAATAATAAGAAGTTCGAGGGAGATTGCGCGTGATGAGTCGGTTCGCCTGCCTCCGCCGCCCGCATCGCGCGGGCGCCGGCGCATGACGGCGCAGTTCCCGGAGACGTCGAACGCTCCCCTTCCCACCCCCGATCCGGCCCTGCGCGCGCGGGTGTCGGAGCTGCGACAGGCGCTCGAGGCGGGGCTGATCGGCGCCGGCGCGCTGGTGGAGCGGCTGATGATCGGCCTGCTCGCCGGCGGCCACGTGCTGGTGGAAGGCGCGCCCGGCCTCGCCAAGACCCGCGCGGTGAAGCGGCTGTCCGCCGGGCTCGACGCCTCCTTCGCGCGCATCCAGTGCACGCCGGACCTGATGCCGGCCGACCTCACCGGCGCCACCGTGTGGCGGCCGGATCAGGGCCGGTTCGAGTTTCTGGCGGGGCCGCTGTTCCATTCGCTGGTGCTGGTGGACGAGATCAACCGCGCGCCGCCCAAGGTGCAGTCCGCGCTGCTGGAGGCCATGGCCGAGCGGCAGGTGACTGCGGGAGCGGCGACGCACGCGCTGCCGGACCCGTTCATGGTGGTGGCGACCCAGAACCCGATCGAGCACGAAGGCACGTTCCCCCTGCCCGAGGCCCAGCTCGACCGCTTCCTGCTGCATGTGATCGTCGGCCTGCCCGACGCGCGTTCGGAGCGGCTGATTCTCGATCTGGTGGAGCGTGAGACGCTCGGCGGCGAGCAGCCCATGCCGCTCCGGCTGACGGCGGACGAGGTCCGCCGCGCCCGGCGCGACGCGGCGGCGACCCATCTGTCGCCCGCGCTGAAGGACTACATCGTGCGCATCGTGGCCGCGACCCGCAGCGCCGACGTCGCCCCCGAAGCGCGGCGCGCCATCGAGCACCCTGTGTCGCCGCGCGGCACGCTGGCGCTCGCCGCCG
>NZ_JBHTMX010000262.1:0-3230 GCF_042679725.1 Methylopila musalis | reverse complement strand
CGGCGGCGGCGCCGTCATGCGCACCTCCGGCGTCCGGCGCGTGCGGCGCCACTCCCGGTCCGCGCGGCCTGCGGGCCGAGTCACCGCGTTGGGCGCGGCCTCATAGGGTTCGGGGATGATGGACGGCGGACGCTGGTCCGCGCGGGCCGCTCCCGGCGCGCCCAGCATGAGGCCTGTCGCGCACAGTGCCGTGAACAAAAACTTAAAGACCACTTCAAGAAGCCTTTTCCCGGTGACGAGGCGTTCCGCCATCTTGTATCTATGGGCTGCGGTCCCATGCGCCACCCCGCCGGCTTCGTCCGGGCGGCGCGCGGGACCCGTCCGCTTGGGGTAGACGCGACCGGCTCGCGGGCCGGACGGCAACGGGAGAGACCACGCGGCCGCGCGCGCCGCGTCTTTCATGCGGCCTTCGGCCGTCTTCAATGAAAAAACGAAGCCGCGACCCGCGGTTCATAAACGATAACGAGCGCAAGGCCAGCGCTCGAACAGCGAGGTGAACGCCAATGTCCGTCGCAAGCTCGGCATCCGCCGATAAAAGAAGGCCCATGACGCGCGAGGAGAGGAAAGTCATCCTCGCCTCGTCTCTGGGCACCGTCTTCGAATGGTACGATTTTTATCTTTACGGCTCGCTCGCCACCATCATCGGCGCGCAGTTCTTCAACGTTCTCGGATCGGACGGGCAGCCGCTCTACGATGAGGCGACGCGCAACATCTTCGCGCTGCTCGCCTTCGCCGCCGGCTTCATCGTGCGCCCGTTCGGCGCTCTGGTGTTCGGCCGCATCGGCGATCTCGTCGGCCGCAAATACACCTTCCTCGTCACCATCCTGCTGATGGGCGTGTCCACCTTCATTGTGGGCATCCTTCCCGGCGCGGCGGCGATCGGCATCGCGGCGCCCATCATCCTGATCGTGCTGCGCCTGCTGCAGGGCCTCGCGCTCGGCGGCGAATATGGCGGCGCGGCGACCTATGTGGCGGAGCACGCCCCGAACGGCCGGCGCGGCTTCTACACCTCGTGGATCCAGACCACGGCGACGCTTGGCCTGTTCCTGTCGCTCATGGTGATCCTGACCGTCCGCACCATCATCGGCGAGGACGCGTTCCGGGAGTGGGGCTGGCGCATTCCCTTCCTGGTGTCGGTCCTGCTGCTCGGCATCTCGGTGTGGATCCGCATGCAGCTGCAGGAATCGCCCGCCTTCAAGAAGATGAAGGAAGAGGGCACCGGCTCGAAGGCGCCGCTGTCGGAGTCCTTCGGCCAGTGGAAGAACGCCAAGATCGCCCTGATCGCGCTGCTCGGCCTCACCGCCGGCCAGGGCGTGGTGTGGTACACGGGCCAGTTCTACGCCCTGTTCTTCCTGCAATCGATCCTGAAGGTCGACGGCTACACCGCAAACCTGCTGATCGCGTGGTCGCTGCTGTTCGGCACCGGCTTCTTCGTGTTCTTCGGCATCCTCTCCGACCGCATCGGCCGCAAGCCGATCATTCTCGGCGGCTGCCTGATCGCGGCGGTGAGCTACTTCACGCTGTTCCAGCAGATCACCACCCTCGCCAACCCGGCGCTGGAAAGGGCGATCGAGACCGTGAAGGTCGAGGTCGTGGCCGATCCGGCCGAATGCGGCAGCCTGTTCAACCCGGTCGGCACCCGCAAATACACCGCGAACTGCGACGTGGCCCGCGACTTCCTGTCGAAGTCCTCGGTCCGCTACGTCACGGTTCCGGCGCCTGCGGGCTCGCAGACCGAAATCCGCGTCAACGGACAGGCGATCCCCTATGTCGCCGGCCCGTCCACGGCCGAGACCAACAAGTCCGTCACCGCCGCGCTGCACGGCGCGGGCTACCCGAAGGCGGGCGACGCCTCCATCGTGAAGATGGCGCATCCGTTCGACATCTTCCGGGCCCAGACCGCCGGCATCATCGGCGTGCTGTTCGTGCTGGTGCTGTTCGTGACCATGGTCTACGGCCCGATCGCCGCGGCGCTGGTGGAGCTGTTCCCCACCCGCATCCGCTACTCGTCCATGTCGCTGCCCTATCACATCGGCAACGGCTGGTTCGGCGGCCTGCTGCCGGCCACCGCCTTCGCCATGGTGGCCGCGACCGGCGACATCTACTACGGCCTCTGGTACCCGATCGTCATCGCCGTCATGACCTTCGTCATCGGCCTGCTGTTCGTGCCCGAGACCAAGGATCGCGACATCGAGACCTACGAGCACGCCTGATCCTTCAGGCGCGCGTCTCCGACGTCCCAGGCCCCGCGGGAGCGATCCCGCGGGGCTTTTTGCATTTGAGGGACGAAGTTACGCGCCGCGCTTTTCTTGTCCCGGCCTTGAGCCGGGACCCAGAAACGCTGACGCCCGCAAGCTAGAGCGCCCAATCCGATCCGCTTCTTCCTTCAGCGGCGGCGGAAATGGGTCCCGGCTCAAGGCCGGGACAAGAGGAGGGCGCGTCGAGGCGCTTTCCGGGGCGGAAACGCGACATAGCTAACCGGCTCACCGACCGTCGCCGTCCGCGCGTCCCTCAAAGCGCGTCACGAGGAGAGCTTCATGTCCGCCCGCCGTCTCGCCGCCGTCGCCTCCGCCCTGCTCGTGAGCGCGTGCCTGACCGCGCCGCTGCGCGCCGAGCCGGTCGCCATCGCGCTGCTGTCGGCGGAGTTCCGGAACGACCATGCGGAGCTGGAGCCGACCACCGAGGCGGAGCGCCGGCGGATGGACGCCCTCGCCGCAAATTTGCGGGATAGCCTCGCCGCGTCGGGCCGCTACGCCGTCGTCGAGGTCGGGCCGGAGACGCGCAAGCGCATCGCGGAGGACCAGAAGCTCGGGAACTGCGCCGATTGCGAGATCGCCTACGGCCGGGAGCTTGGCGTGGCGCAGGTCGCCTGGATCGAGGTGCAGAAGGTGTCGAACCTGATCCTGAACCTCAACGTCTACATCCGGCCGGTGGAGGGCGGCCCGGCGCGGGTGCGCAGCGTCGACATCCGCGGCAACACCGACGAGACCTGGAGCCGCGCCATGCGCTACCTGGTTCGGAACTACGTGCTCAAACCCGCCGACTGATCCCCGCCCGAACCCCGGACACAAAAAAAGGCGCCCGAAGGCGCCTTTTTCAATCGAGATGCGGCTCCCGTCACTGCCCCGAGGGGGCGGCGGGCGCCGGCTCGCCGGACGACGGTCCCTCGTGGGGGGCGGCCGGCGGAGAGGCCGGCGGCGGCGTGTCGGCGTCGGAGTTGCCGCCGGGCG
>NZ_JBHTMX010000261.1:0-3251 GCF_042679725.1 Methylopila musalis | reverse complement strand
GGGCGAAGGCGGCGAGCAGCGCCGCGCCGCGCAAGGCTCCCGCCGCCCGCCTCACCGCGCGGCTCCGGCCTGATCGCCGTCCGGCGCCTCCTGCGCCTTGGAGCGCGCGTAGGAATCGAGCGCGCGCACGAAGATCGGGTTGAACCGGCCGTCGACCGCGCCGGAATAGTGCTGCTCCCGCGTCAGCCGCTGCTGCAGGGCGCGGATGGTGGCGGGCTTCAGCTTCTGCGCGCCGCCGTCCGTGCCGGAAATGGCGGCGGACCCGGCCTCCCCCGAAGCGAGCGCGCCGAGCAGCAGATCGAGCGACGTCTCGCCGGGGAAGTAGGCCGCGAAGCCGTTGTCGATCAGCGTCGCCATCACCGTCTTGGCGCTGGGGTCGCCCTTGGCGGCCGCCTGACGGAACAGGTCCATGCCCTTCTGGGGCGCCTTGGGAAGGCCGGCGGTGCCCGCGAAGTAATGCGGCACCAGCTTCACGATCGAGGCCACATCGCCGGCCTCGGCCGCGCGCCGATGCCAGGCCACGGCCTCGGTCTCGTTCTTGCGCACGCCGCGGCCGTACTCCGTCATCCGCGCCACGTTGGACATGGCGAGCACGTTTCCGGCCTCCGCCGCGCGCCGATAGAGCGCGTAGGCCTTCGGCAAAGACAGCGCCACGCCCTGCCCGTTCTCGTGCAGCGTCGCCAGATTGTTCATGGCCGCGACGCCGCCCGCCTCCACGGCTTTGGAATAGGCGGCGAAGGCGTCGCGGTAGCGGTCGGCGCGGTCGTAAGCGCGGCCGAGCTGGTAGGCGAAGCGCCGCTCGCCGGGATGGGCCTTGACCGCGGCGGAGCAGGCCGCGATCGCCGCCCGCGCCTCGATCCGCGGCAGGGACACGCCCGTCACGTCCGCGGGCTTGTCGGGATCGTTGGGGGCGGCGGCGAGATCGTCGCACCGGGCCGCGTCCGGATCGCCGGCGGGATCGATCCGGCCGAGATAGCCCTCGGCGAGCGCGCGATAGCCGCAGATCGGCGCGCAGGTCTTCAGGTACTCGTCATAGCGTCCGGCGTCGCTCAGCCGGCGCCAGGCCTCGGCGTCGCGCAGCGACTGGGCGCTGCGGCGGTCCTCAAACAGCCGCGCCATCGCCTCCTGCCGATAGCCGCAGCGCGAACCGCAGGAGCCCACATAGGCTTCGAGCGCCTCCCTCGTGCCGGCGGCGGAGGCAGCGCGCCACGCCGCCTCGTCCCGCGCCGCCGCGACGCTCTCCGCCACCGCCTCCACGGGGGCCGTCGCGGCCAGCACGATCGGCGCGGCGTCGATCTCGGGCTGCTGCTCCCGGCCGGACTCGCGGCGGGCCGCGGCGGAGACCGCGTCGCCCACGTAAGACCGCAGCTCGTCCCAGGAGACGAGGCCGTCCGGGGCCGAACCGGCGGCGCCGTCCGCGAGGCCCGACGCGCCCATCAGCACCCGGCTGGTGAACAGGCCGAGCTTCGCCTGCGGGTCCCAGTTCGCGGGCGTCGCCCCGGAGGTGGCGGCGAGCTTCACCACCCCGTCCGGCGCTTTAGGCTTCGCCGGCGCGAACCCCGGCGCCGACACCGCCAGCAGGGACTCGCCCTTGCGCCCGGTCTCGCCGGTGAAGCAGGCGTCGATCATGACGATCACCTGCCGGTCCGGCCCGACCTTCCGCTTCACCAGGTCGAGGTTGCGGTAGAGCGTCTCCAGACCGTAGCTGCTCTCGGACTGGTTGGGGTCGCCGTCATGGGGCAGCAGGAAGGCCTTGCGGCTCTGGAAATCCGGGATTCCGTGACCGGAAAAGTAGACGAAGACGTTGGAGCGCCCCTCCGCCACGCTGCGCCAGAGACGGCCGGCCTGGGGGTTGCGGTCGGTGCCGAACATCTGGTTCAGCTCGTTCAGCGTGGCGTCCTTGAGCAGGAACACGTTGCTGTCGCGAAAGCCCAGCCGGCCAACGAGGAACTCCCGGATCGCGCCCGCGTCGTTGTGGGCGTAATCGACCGGCGTGGCCTGCCGGTAGTCGCGGTTGCCGACGACGATCGCGATCGAGTCCCCGTTGTCGGTCAGCCCCGCCGGGGCCGCCGCCCCGACGGACACGGCGCATCCCATCCAGAGGGCGAGGACGGCGATCAGCCGGCTCAGCATGGGCGACCCCTTATCATCGATGCTCGTCATCCGGCGCCTCGGCCACCGATCAATGGAGGCGTTCAGGACCGGCGGCGACGGGCGCCACGCCCTTCGCCGGTTCAGAAATAGAGCCCGCGCCCGCAGCGGCGAGCGCGCCTCTGCTCCACATAGCCGGTCGCCCGGTTGAACACCCGGACGGTGCGGTAGATGCAGTACCGGCCGGAGTTGCGGCCGTTGTAGTAGATCTGCCCGTTGTCGAGATCGATCCCGATGAACTGGGCGTCGGCGCGGGCCTGCTCCCGCCCGGCGGCTTGCGCCGGGGCGAGGGCCGCAAGGCTCGCGAGCGTCAGGGCGGCGGCGGCGATCAGGGTCTTCATGGGACGGCTCCTCAGCGCAGGGGCGCGGGACGCCGCGCCTTCCGACAGGGCCGTGGAGCGGCGAGAGCGGTTTTCGCGTGGAAGCCCCGACAGGCGTCGCAAAACCCCCGTCAGGCGTCGGCGCCTTTCGGCGCGAGCCAGCCCGCATAGCGGATCAGCGGGCCGAACACCGGCAAAGCGAGCCGCACGTCGAACCGGTAGCGGCCCCGCTCGTCCGCCCAGGCGGCGGCGGCGCAGCGCGGCCAGAGCGCGCGCGGCAGGGCCACACCGCAGACGCGCGCCCCGGCCGCGGTCATCTCGATCCTTCCGTCGCGGACGACGGGCGCCAGACGGATCGTCACGCAGCCGAACCGCTCCTCGATCCCGCCCGCCGCGTCGGCGGCGAGGCGCGAAGCGAAGCGGCGGCCGTCCACGTTCCGGGTCCAGACCTCCGCCGGCGCAGCCCCCTCCGCCAGCCTGTCGACGGAGACGGTGATCGGCCGGTCCTCGCCAGCCTCGGGCAGGCCGATCAGACGGCGGAGCCCCCGCGCCACGAGGCTCGTCCCCGCCTCGACGCGGACGCGGCCCCGCCAGACCGGACGGGCGTCCGCTCCGTGGAAGGCTTTGAGCGGCGCGGGCAGCGCGGCGAAGGCCGCCTTGCCCAGCATCCGTTCCATGACGGCCGGGCCGTGCGGGCCCCGATCGATCGCGGTCGCGATGGCGTAGGGCGCCATCTCCGCCTCGATCGCCGCGAGCGGCAGCGCGCCGCCGGCGGAGCGG
>NZ_JBHTMX010000260.1:0-3297 GCF_042679725.1 Methylopila musalis | reverse complement strand
GCGACCAGCGCGTCGGGGCCGAGCAGCTCGTGCCCCGCCCGCGCCATCAGCGCGCCCATGGGGGCGGCGAGATGCAGGCCGTCGGCGTATTTCAGCCGGTGCACCAGCTCCCGCGCCGGCCCCTCGAACCGCGCCGCCGCTCGCGCCCGGCCCCAGGCCGGCGGTGAGGCCAGCGCCTTGGGCGACACCAGACCGGGGCCGAAATCCGCGGGGAAGGGCGTGCCGAGCCGCTCGCAATAGGGCCGCTCGATCAGCCGGAGCCCGCCCCAGCAGGCGAGGCACAGCGCGCCGTTCGAGGCGACGGGCGTCGCGCAGGCGAGGCATTGCGGCGGCAGCGCCAGATCGAGCGTCCGCGCGCCGAACCGCGAGAGCCCGCGCCACGCCGCGCCCGCGGCCGCGCCCAGCCGTCGCGCGGAAAACCGTCGCGCGTCGTCGTCGTCTGCTCTATTCAGGCGGTCTGTGTCCATGCGGAGCCGCTGATGGATCTGTTTCAAGCCATGCTACGCCGTTTCGTCGGCGTCGGCTCGCTGACGATCATCGACCATAAGGGCGTCGCCCATACCCACAGCGGCGGGCCGGGGCCGGACGTGACGCTCCGGCTGCACGACGCCAGGGTGGCCCGGGACCTGCTGCTCAACCCTGAGCTCAAGGCGGGCGAGGCCTATATGGACGGCCGCCTCACCATCGAGCGCGGAACCCTGCGGGATTTCCTCACCCTCTACGCGCGGAACCGCGGACGGCTTCGGGGCCTGCCGCTGCAGAAGGCGCTGCGGCGCTCGCTCAAGACGCTGAAGCGCTGGGCGCGCCCCAACACCGCCGGCCGCTCGGCGACGAACGTGGAGGCCCATTACGACCTCTCCAACGACATGTACCGGCTGTTTCTGGACGAGGGCCTCAACTACTCCTGCGCCTATTTCCGCTCCCCCGACGACACGCTGGAGGAGGCGCAGACCGCCAAGCTGCGCCACATCGCGGCCAAGCTCGACCTGAAGCCCGGGCAGCGGGTGCTCGACATCGGCTCCGGCTGGGGCTCCATGGCGATCTATCTGGCGGAAAGCTGCGACGTGGAGGTGGTGGGCGTCACCCTGTCCAAGGAACAGCTGGCGCTCGCCCGGGAGCGCGCCGCGGCGCGGGGCCTCTCCGGCCGGGTGCGGTTCGAGCTGACGGACTACCGCGACGTGGAGGGCCCGTTCGACCGCATCGTCTCGGTCGGCATGTTCGAGCATGTGGGCGTGAAGAGCTTTCCGGACTTCTTCGCCAAGGTCTCCCGTCTGCTCGCGCCAGACGGCGTCGCGCTGCTGCACTCCATCGGCCGCAAGGGCGGGCCGGGCGTCACCGGCGCCTGGGTGAAGAAGTACATCTTCCCCGGCGGCTATTCGCCGGCCCTGTCCGAGACGCTGACCGCGATCGAGGGCGCGAAGCTCTGGGCGACCGACATTGAGATCTGGCGCCTGCATTACGCCGAGACGCTGGTCCACTGGGAGCGTCGCTTCCAGGCCAACCGCGCCAAGGCCGCGGCGCTGCTGGGCGAACGCTTCTGCCGCATGTGGGAGTTCTATCTCATCACGGCCGAGTTCTCGTTCCGCCACGGCAAGCACATGGTGTTCCAGATCCAGCTCACGAAGGATCCGGAGGCGGTTCCGCTGACCCGCGACTACATGGGCGCGCGCGAGGCGGAGCTTCTGGCCGCAGACCGCGCCCGCGGCGCATGAGCGGCGCCGGCGTTCCCGCGCTGTTCGACCGGGCGCTGCTGCGCCGGCGGATCGCGCGCGCCGGACGCGCCGGGAGCGGGCCGGATTTCCTGCGCCGGCGCGTCGCCGAAGACCTCGAGGACCGGCTCGCCGCCACCTTGCACGGCTTTCCGCTGGCGCTCGATCTCGCCACGCCCGGACCGGAATTCGCCGCGGCGCTCGCCCGCCGGCGGGGAGGGGAGCGCACGCTCCGGGCGGGGCTCAGTCCCGGCGTCGATCTGGTCGCCGATCCGGAAGCGTCCCCGCTGAGGCCGGGCGCGTTCGATCTCATCGTCTCGGGGCTCGCGCTGCAGCTCGTGAACGACCTGCCCGGCGCGCTGGCGCAGATCCGCGCCGCGCTGAGGCCGGACGGCCTGTTCCTCGCCAGCGTTCTCGGCGGCGACACCCTGCACGAGCTGCGCGCCGCCTTCGCGCAGGCGGAAGCCGAGACCACGGGCGGCTCCAGCCCGCGGGTCGCGCCCTTTGCCGACGTGCGCGCTTTCGGCGGCCTGCTGCAGCGGGCGGGATTCGCGCTTCCCGTGACCGATTCCGACCGGGTCACGGTGCGCTACCCCCATGCGCTGGCGCTGTTCGCCGATCTGCGCGCCTGGGGGGCGGCCAATCCGCTCGAGGAGCGCGCCCGCCGCCCGCTCGCCCGCGCGACCCTCGCCCGGCTGGTGGAGATCTACGCCGAGCGCTTCGCCGACGCCGACGGCCGCGTCCGCGCCACGTTCGAGATCGTGTGGCTGTCGGGCTGGGCGCCCCATCCGGACCAGCCGAAGCCGCTGAAGCCCGGCTCCGCCACCACCCGGCTCGCGGACGCGCTGGAGGAGGCGCGGGCCGCGAACATGACGGAGAATTAATTGGCGATTTCGGGCCGGGCGCCTAACTATCCAGACATCGAAACGCGGCGACCGACCGCACAACCAAGGGAGGCCACCATGGCCATCTGGACCGCTCCGATCGTCGAAGAGACCCCCGTCGGCCTCGAGGTCACCTCGTACAGCCCGGCTGAGCTCTGAGCGTCTAAGCTCCCGAACATCTGACAGTTTCGAAGGCCCCGCGCACACCCTGCGCGGGGCCTTCTGCGTTTCGGCCCCTCGTTCCAAGGCCGGGCTCTCGCGGGGAGGGGCGCGCCGGCCGACCGGGACGCGTTCGGCGGCCTCCAAAACCGACCGTGCGGCGGTTCGGGCGCAAAGCAGGCGAGGCTCGGTCGGTCGCGAAGCAGGGCGCGCGTCGCCCGAATCCGACTCGAAAAAAGCGGATGAATCGCCGCCGAAATGGAAAATCCCTAGATCGTCTAAGGCCCGGCGCCGAAGCGCGTCGGAACGCGAGAGCGGAACGGCAGGGCGTCAGGGGAGCAGATCAGTCTCCTGTGAAGGGCCGAAAAGGCCAAACGTCGTAAAAAGTTTTCCACAGCGAAAGGGCGATTTCAGCCCTGAAAATCCAACGAAAGGCGATCTCCGTCCACAAGCCCTACGTCGCCGAACCGTCATTTTTCGAATTCGACGTCGTTGACACCTCGGCGGGGTGCTGCCTATAAAGCGCCACACCGGACGACGGGGCG
>NZ_JBHTMX010000259.1:0-3355 GCF_042679725.1 Methylopila musalis | reverse complement strand
CGGACGCGCGCCAGAACCCGGAGACCTGGGCGCGGCGGGCCGGGCTGGACGCGCCCCGCGTCGCCGTGGGCGACGTGTTCGCGGAACGCCTCGCCCCTCCCGCGCCCCCGGCGGGCGCGGACATCCTGCTGCCGCGCGCCTTCGTCGCCGTGCAGACCGGCTGCGACCACCGCTGCACCTTCTGCGTCATCCCGTTCGGGCGCGGCGTCTCGCGCTCGGTGCCGAAGGCGCAGGTGATCGCCGAGGTGCGTCGGGTTCTTTCGCTCGGCGCCCGCGAGGCGGTGCTGACCGGCGTGGACCTGACCTCCTGGGGCGCGGATCTCGGGGAGGACGAGCGGCTGGGCGATCTGGTCCGCGCGGTGCTGGCCGCCACGCCCGATCTGCCGCGGCTCCGGCTGTCCTCGCTCGACGCGGTGGAGATCGACCCGGCGCTGATGCGCGCGCTGGCGGAGGAGGAGCGGCTCGCGCCCCATCTCCATCTCTCGCTCCAGTCCGGCGACGACCTGATCCTGAAGCGCATGAAGCGCCGGCACTCCCGCGCCGACGCCGTGGCCTTCTGCGACGCGGCGCGGCGGGCGCGGCCGGACGTGGCCTTCGGCTGCGACGTGATCGCGGGCTTTCCGACCGAGACCGAGGCCATGGCCGCCAACACCCGCGCCGCGCTGGACGAGTGCGGCGTCGCCTACGCCCATGTGTTTCCGTTCTCCGCCCGGCCCGAGACGCCCGCGGCCCGCATGCCGCAGCTGCCCGCCGAGGTGGTGAAGGCCCGCGCCGCCGAACTCCGCCGCACCGGCGAGGCGCTGCTCGCCCGCCATCTCGACGCGCGTCTCGGCCGCGACATCGCCGCGCTGTCGGAGGGCCGGGGCCTCGCCCGCGCGGCCGATTTCACCGCCATCCGCCTCGCCCGCCCCGTCCCCCGGGGCGAGACCGTCGTCGTGCGCGCCCTCGCCCATGACGGCCGCGCCCTGATCGCCGCCTGAACGCCCCGCCGAAGGACAGACGCCATGACCGACGACGCCCAACCCAGGGACTGGTTCTCGCGGCTGCGCGCGGGCCTCGCCAAGACCTCGAACCAGCTCACCCGCGGCATCACCGAGCTGTTCACCAAGGAGAAGCTCGACGGCGCGACGCTGGACGAGCTCGAAGACCTGCTGATCCAGGCGGATCTGGGCGTCTCCGCGGCCGAGCGCATCACCGCGGCTGTGGGCCGCGCGCGGCACGAGCGGGCGCTCGACGGCGCCGGCGTGCGCGCCATCGTGGCGCAGGAGGTGGCGAAGACGCTGGCCCCGGTCGCGATCCCGCTCGATCCGCCGGAAAGCGCGCGCCCGGCGGTGATCCTCGTCGTCGGCGTCAACGGCTCGGGCAAGACCACCACCATCGGCAAGCTGGCGGAGACCTACCGCACCGCCGGCATGAAGATCGTGCTCGCGGCGGGCGACACGTTCCGCGCCGCGGCCGTGGAGCAGCTCGGCGTCTGGGCCGAGCGGTCCGGCGCGATCTTCGTCGCCAAGGAGACCGGCGCCGACGCGGCCGCGCTCGCCTACGAGGCCTTCGTCAAGGCGCGGGAGCAGGACGCGGACCTGCTGATCGTCGACACCGCCGGCCGGCTGCAGAACAAGGCCGGGCTGATGGCGGAGCTGGAGAAGATCGTCCGGGTGCTGAAGAAGTTCGACCCCGACGCGCCCCACGCCTGCCTGCTGGTGCTGGACGCCACCACCGGCCAGAACGCGCTGTCGCAGGTGGAGGCGTTCCAGCGCACCGCGGGCGTCACCGGCCTCGTGGTGACCAAGCTCGACGGCACCGCCCGGGGCGGCATCCTCGTGGCGGTGGCGGAGAAATACGGCCTGCCGGTGCACTTCATCGGCGTGGGCGAGGGCCTGGACGACCTGGAGCCGTTCGACGCGGACGATTTCGCCCGCGCGCTGGTGGGCCTGCCCAAGCACGAGAAGTTCTGGGAGTTCTGACGCGAACGGGCGGGGAGGCGATCCCCCCGCCCCTTTCCGTCCAGCCTCAGGCGGCGTGGCGGCTGGCGTCGGCGCCGTAATAGGCCACGTAGCGCGGGTTGATGATCGCGCGCGGCAGCACGATCAGCACGTCGGTGGTGCCGAACTGGCGGTCGATCACCGCGCCGTCGCCCACATAGGCGCCGAGCCTGAGATAGCCCTTGATCAGCGGCGGCAGCGCCTTGAGCGCGGCCTTCAGGTCGATCGCCTCTTTCGGCATGAGGTTCATGTCCGTGCGGCGGCCGGGCAGCGCGGCGGCGGCCCACTCGGCCGGGGCGCGGTGGAAGTGGTGCAGGTAGGACAGCGGCAGCGCCATGCGGGCGGGATCGACGCCCTCGAGGCTGGCGCAGCCGATCATCACGTCCACGTCGTGCGCCACCACATAGGACCACACGCCGTGCCACAGCAGCTCCACCGTGCGCTTGTCCCGGAAGGGCTTCAGCACGCAGGAGCGGCCAAGCTCCAGGAACGACAGGCCGGGGTGGCGGGCGATCAGCGGCTCGATGTCGAATTCGCCGGAGGTGTAGAAGCCGAAGGCGCGGTCGGCCTGCTCCTGCCGCAGCAGGCGGTAGGTGCCGACCACCCGGGGCTTGGGCGCCTTCGGCGTCGCGCCGATGGCGAAGGGGGCCTTGGCCTTGGCCTCGAAGCCCTTCAGGTCGAAGCCCTGAAGCCCGGCCAGCAGCTTGCTCGCCACCGGATGCGCGGGCTTCGGCCCGTGGTCCAGCACCAGCAGGTGGTCGCAGACCGCGTCATAGGCGTCCATGTCCCGGCGGGCGAGCTTGGCCAGCGGATCGGCGGTCGCCGCCATCTCCTTGTAGAACACCTCGTAGCGCAGCCGCTGGGCGCGCTTGACCTCCTTCGGCCGTTCGGCGAGGCGCAGCTCCAGCGCGCCGATGCGGCCGAGCGGCTTCGGCAGCCGGGCGGCGGAGGCTTCGAGCTCCGCCCTACTGGGGGTGTTCCGCGGGGCGGCCTCGCCCCGGAAGCTGGCGATCAGCTTGGCGGCGGCGCCGGGACGCTCGGCCGAATGGTGGGAGCGGAAGCGGCGCACGAGCGCGGCGGGGCCGGTCGGAGTGGCGCGGACGATGGCCATGGTCAGCCTTTGCGTGGGGCGGTCGGGCGCCTCTTGTGAACGCCGGGACGGCGTCGCGCCCGGCGCACGGCCTCGCGACCGCAACGAACAGGACACCATACTCCGCCAACGGCCATATGACAGCTCAAACCGCTGTCATCGCAAAGGAAACGCCGGACGGCCGTTCAGGCGACGCGGGCGGTCGCGGCCCTGCGGTCCAGCAGCTCCGCCAGCCGCGCGGCGTCGAGCGGCTTCACCAGCGCGGCGGCGAAGCCGGCTGACA
>NZ_JBHTMX010000258.1:0-3357 GCF_042679725.1 Methylopila musalis | reverse complement strand
CGCGGCGCGCGGCGTCTGCGCGGCCGAGCGCCGGGTCCAGCAGCAGGTCCAGCGCGTCGGCGGACGAGCCCGTGGCGCGAACGACCGCCGCCAGCAGATGCGCGAGGTCCCAGAACGGCTTGTCGCGGTTCGGCCGCACGGCGCCGGTGACGCTGCGAGCGAGCCAGGCGCGGTCGGCGGCCGACAGATCGCGCCCGTCGGCCACGTTGGCGATGTCGCCCGCGCAAACCTCGTCGATGCCCGAAGCCGCCACATATCCGTCCAACGGGTCGCTCCGCCTCTGGTCTCGCCGCCTGTCGCGCCCGCGCCCGGAGGACGCCGTGGCCGTTTGATCACGATCGCCCGTCGCGCCGCGCGTGGCAACCGAAACGGGGTCTCGACGCCACAAGGATGGGCGTGCGAGAGACGAAATCGACTCCGGCCCGGGAGGATGGACGATGCGGAGATGGATGGGAACGATCGCGGCGCTCGGCGCCGTGGCGGCGTTGGGCGGGCCGGTCGGCGAGGCCGCCGCGCAGAGCCGCAAGGTCCCGGAGCAGCTGATCGCCGCGGCCGCCCAGGGCGGCCACCAGCGCGTGATCGTGCTGATGGCGCCGAACCGGCAGGAGTCCGCCCGCGCGCCCGAGGCCTATCTGGAAAGCGCGCTCGGCCCCTCCGCCCGCGCGATCGAACGCATCGGCGACGCGCCGTTCGTGGTGGCCGAGGTCTCCGGCGCGGCGCTGACCCGGCTCGCGGGCGACCCGAACGTGGAGCGCGTCGTGCCCGACCGCCTGATGCAGGCGTTGCTGCCGGACAGCACCCGCATGCTGCACGTGCCGGAGGCCTGGGGCGCCGGCGGCACGGGCGCGGGCGTCTCCGTCGCCGTGCTCGACACCGGCGTGGCGCGGGCGCACCCGTTCTTCGCGGGCCGCATCGTCGCCGAAGCGTGCTTTTCCTCCACCTCCGCCGCGGCGGGCTCGAAGTCGCTCTGTCCCGGCGGCCGGAGCGAGGCGATCGGCCCCGGCGCCGGCGACGCCTGCGACATCCGGGCGGTCACGCCGAACTGCGTCCACGGCACCCATGTGGCGGGCATCGCCGCCGGCGCGAACGGCCGGTCGCCGGACGGGCGGCTCGACGGCGTGGCGCCGGGCGCGGGCGTGGTGGCGGTGCAGGTGTTCAGCCGCTTCGACGGCGAGCAGCGCTGCGGAAAGGGCGTGACGACCTGCATCTCCGCCTTCACCTCCGACGTGCTGAAGGGCCTGCTCTACGTGGAGTCGATCCGGGCGCAGGCGAAGGTCGCCGCCGTCAATCTGAGCCTTGGCGGCGGCAAGGCGACCGAGGCCTGCGACGCCCAGTCGCCGTACGCGCAGGTGATCGACCGGCTGACGGCGGCGGGGCTTCCGGTGGTCGCGGCCTCGGGCAACAACGGCTTCGCGGACGCCGTGACCGAGCCCGCCTGCATCCGCTCCGCGGTGACGGTCGGGGCGCTCGACAAGACCGGGCGGATCGCGACCGCCTACTCCAACGCCTCGCCCATGGTCGATCTGGTGGCGCCGGGCACGCAGATCCTGTCGGCGGCGGGCGGCGGCTACCACCGGCTCGACGGCACCTCCATGGCCGCGCCCCATGTGGCCGGCTTGCTGGCTCTCATGAAGGCCCGCCAGCCCGACGCCCCGGTCGCGACGCTGCTGGAGGCGATCCGCGCCAGCGGCGCGAGCGTGGCCGACCCCCGCAACCGCGCGACCTTCGTCATGCCCGTCGCCGACGCCGCGCTACGGGCGCTGACGGGCGCGCCCAAGCCCGATCCCGCGCCCGGCGCGCCTCCGCCCGACCCGAAGATCGGCGGCTGCGGCCCGGTCTGCGTGGAGAACCGGCGCGTGATCTTCGCTCTGGCCGAGCGGGGCCGGGTGCCGGCGCCGACGCTTGCGGCGCTGCGCGCCCTGTTCGGCCCGAACGCGAAGATCGAGGACATCGGCGACGGCCGGCTGCTGGTGGAGCTGCCCGAGGGCGCGACCGGGGACGACGTCGACCGCGCCCGCCGCGACATGGGCGGCGACGCCCGCGCGTTCCCCGACCGCCCGCTCGACGCGCTGCCGCCCGGCGGCCGCATCGAGATCCGCTAAAGGAACACGCCCGTCCCTGACGGGGCGAGCGTCAGCGCACCACGATGCGGGTGGTGGCCTCGACGACGCCGGGAGTGGCTCGGATCTGCTCGATCAGGTCCAGCACGTCCTCGCGGCCGAGCAGCGTCGCGTCGCCATCGGCGCGGGGCGCGGCCGCGAGCCAGCGGGCCTCGATCGCCTTGGGCAGACCGCCCTCCACCGCGAAACAGCCGAACAGGTTCTCGAACGCGCCCGAGAGCACGATGTCGGCGAGGCCGAAATCCCGCGGATAGCGGCGCTCGGCCGGCGCCTCGTCCAGCGGAGCGCCCGCGGCGGGCAGGGTCACATAGGCGGTCTCGTCGGGCGCGAGAATCCAGCAATAGAGCTTCTGTTGCGCGGCGGAGGCGATGCGGACCTCCAGCCTCTGGCCTTGGGCGAAGGGCGTCGCCAGCGCCGCCACGTCGAGCCGGTCGCGGGCGACGGGCGCGCTCGCCGCCACATGCTCCAGAAACGGGCGGATGGCGGGATCGCAGCCGAGCCCCTCGGCGGAGATGCGCGTCCGGCCGGTGGGGGCGAGCACGGCGCCGGCGCGGCGGAATTCGAGGCTCATCCACGAGCGCCCCTCCCGGTCGTGGTCGAAGGCGCCGAGCGCGGTCACGCCGTCGCCGGCCGCCTCGCAGCGGCCTTCCGGAGCACGCGTGACGGTGAGCGGCGCCTCTCTCAGCGTGCGGTCGGCGGAGCGGGCCTCCACGTCGAGGGCGATGGTCAGCCGTTCGGCGAGCGCCGCGCCGCAGCTCGACCGTCCGCCGGACGAGCGGAACGGACAAACCTGCACCGCCGCCACGTCCGGCGCCGCCGAGGTCAGCGCCCGCACCGCGCCTGCGAACACCGCGTCGATGTCGGCGAGGCCCGGACCGGAGCGGATCGGCGCGGTCACGGGCTCGCTGGTCGCCTTGCAGTCCGCGGCGGCCCCGATGGCGAGCAGGCGGAACGCCGCCTCCGTCCCGCTCCGCGACGGGGTCGCCAGAAACACCGCCGCGTCGCCGGAGAACGCCGCCTTGATCTGCGCCTCCGCCTCGGCGGCAGACAGGCCGGCGACGCTTTCCCTGAGCGCCTTGACGCGGACCACGTCCGCGGCGGCCGCGAGCCGCACCCGGCCGGTCGCCTGCAGCCTCGCCTCCACCGCAAGGCGGGCCTCCTCCGCCTGCTCGCGCGACAGCGCGGTCTGGTCCGGCTCGACGCCGACCACCGCCAGCGTGAGCGGGCGGGACGGCGC